>JBFZDM010000042.1:0-3975 GCA_041307365.1 Chromatiaceae bacterium
GGTGTTGGGGGTCACGAAGGCGCCGCCATGGGCGGACTTGAAGAAGGGGTTGACGACGATCTGCTTGGTCTCGAAATCGTGCAGATCGATGACCGCGATGCGCGGATTGGCCTTGTCGTTAATGAAGAGCCAGCGCCCGTCATAGGCACCCTCGGTCTCCGAGATGGATGGGTGATGGGTATCGCCATAGACGATATCCTTGCCACGGATGCGCCCCTGGGCCAGGACCGCTTTGGACTCGTCATCGAAGCCGTAGCCCTGCCAGGGTTCCGGGGTGAAGACGGCGATGTACTTCAGCAGCCGCATGGAGGGTATGCCATAGACGATGACCTGACCCGACTGGCCGCCGGAACTGAAGACCACATACTCATCGCGGCCGCCGCTAGGGACATAGGTCTTGGCCGCCGCCAGCAGGTCCTTCTCACTCAGACCCCGTCGCTGCATGACATCCTGCATGGACTCGGCCGACCAGGCCGCCGAAGTCGCCCCCATCGCCAGGACCGCCCCGACCGCGACGGACAATCCGCGCCTGGAAAACTTGTTCATAAATCCGCCCTCTCGCTGTAGGTATTTGGGATACGCCGTCGGCCTTGAGGCCCACGGTACCGGGAAAACCTAACGAAGAGGCGCGCGGTTGGCCTTGACCTAGGTTAAATCACACGACTTTCCGCGCGATTTCACACAAGGACGCGGGGCAAGGGCCACGGGGACGGATGGAGATCTGCCCGGCAGGGCTTGCGAAGCGATATGCCCAGGGGTGAGCAAAAGGCAGAAGGAGGCTCTAAGACCGCAGGGGCTAGTCGGCTGGCGGGTCCAGGGTTTGGTCCGTGTCCTGGGTTCCGAACCGCTGCCCCATCAGGTCGAGGGTCTGACGGGCCAGGGCCACCAAGGTCGGCAATTGGGTGAGGACCCGGTCCCAGTTGTCGCTCTTGGCGGCCTGCTCCAAAGCCAGGGCCTCCGCCCCGAGCGCCGAGGCGCCAAAGGTTCCCGCGGAACCCTTCAAGGCGTGGGCCTCATGAGCCAAGGCCCCCAGGTCACGTCTTTCCAACGCCCCTTCCAGGTTCGGCAGGCGCCGCCTCACCTCATTGACAAAGGTCATGACCATCCCGGGCAAGAGGTCGGCACCGACATCCTCTTCAAGCTTCGCGAGAATTGACTCATCCAGCAGACTGGCCAGGTCGGGGCGGGCCTCGGCTTCCGGCGCCGCCGTGGCGACACCCCCCAGCCACCGCTCCAGCATCCCGAGCAAGTCGGCGCGCACCACAGGCTTGCTGAGGTAGTCGTTCATCCCAGCCTCGAGACAGCGCCGCTTGTCTTCGGTGAAGGCGCCGGCAGTCATGGCCACGATCGGTACCCGGCCATTGTCACCTGGAAGCAAGCGAATCGCCCGTGTTGCCTCCAGGCCATCCATCTCAGGCATGGCGACATCCATCAGCACCAGACCATAGTGCTTGCGCTTGACGGCGGTAACGGCTTGGAGGCCATTCTCGGCGATGTCGGCCTGGTAGCCCGCCTTGGAGAGCAGCGCCAGGGCAACCTGCCGGTTGGCGGGGCTATCCTCTACCAGCAGGATCGGCAACCTTTGCCCGGTACTCGGACCCGGTTGCTCCTGTCGCCGGGTCATCAGGCTCTCGGCCGGGAGGCTGGTCGCCAGCTTAACACCCGCGGCATCCGCCAGGAGGCGAACCAGACCCCTAGGGGAAAGGGGAATGCGTCCATCCAAAATAATACCGGCGCCGCCATCCACGACCGCCTCCATCTGACCGCCACGCAGGAGCCTGATCAGATGCCGGGTCTGGGCACCTGGCTCGCCCACGTCAAGGCTAGCCCCATCTTCATCCACTAAGGCGACGCAACCCGCGCACCCTGGATCCGCTAGCCACTTCCTGGCGCCAGGTATCTTGAGAGAAACCTGGGCCCGGAGGCCCAAGGACAGCAATTGAGCGGTAATTTCCTCGGCCAGGATTGGATTCCCACTCTGGATCAGAATCCTTCGCTTACCCAGGACTTCGAACAAACCCGGGGGTGGGACATCGGCCAGTTCCATGTCGCCTGCGGGTAATCGTAACCAGAAGCGGCTCCCCTCACCGGGCTTGCTGTCGCAGCCCAGATCACCGCCTAAAAGATGAGCCAGGGAGCGGCTGATAGCCAGTCCGAGCCCGGTGCCGCCGTAACGCCGGGTGCGCGAGCCATCCAGTTGGCTAAACTCCACGAACAAGTCCGCCTGTCTGTCCTCGGGTATGCCAATGCCCGTATCCATGATATCGAAACGCAAACTGGGTCCATCCAGACCCTCGTTCTCGTAATGGATGCGAAGGCGCACACCGCCCTGTTCGGTGAATTTGATGGCATTGCCGACGAGATTGAGCAGAATCTGTCGCAGCAACCCGGGGTCGGTGCTGAAGCCGCGGCCCACCCGCGGATCGACGAAAAGAGTGAGTTCGATTCCCTTGGCAAAGGCGCGGGCGGCGAGCAGCCGGGCAACGGTTGCCGCGATTTCTTCCGGATCGCATGGCACGGGGTGCAACTCCACCCGGCCCGCCTCGATCTTAGAGAAGTCAAGCACACTGTTGACGATGGAGAGGAGACTCCGTCCCGCTTCGCTGGCCGCCATCACATAACCGGATTGCTCGCTATTCAGTTCGGTCTCGAGCAGGAGATCGTTCAAGTTGATGATGGCATTCAGGGGGGTACGAATCTCGTGGCTCATGGTGGCCAGGAAACGCGACTTCGCCTCGCTGGCAAGTTCGGCGCGCCGCCGTGCCTCATCCAGGGCCTTCTCGACGCGCTTGCGCTCGGTGATGTCCGTGAAATGGGCCACGAAGTGGGTGATCTCGCCTTGGGGATCCCGCAGGGCGGAGATGCTGATCCATTCGGGATAAATATCTCCATTCTTGCGCCGGTTCTCCATCTCGCCTTCCCAATATCCCTTTGTGAGCAATTGCGTCCAGAGTTGGCGGTAGAAGTCGTGATGCTGGCGTCCCGAACTGAGTAGCCTCGGGGTCTGGCCCATCGCCTCCTCAGGGGCATAGCCGGTTATCCGGGTGAAGGCGCGATTGACGTGGAGTATGCGCGTCTGATTGTCGGTGATGAGGATAGCCTCCTGGGTCTCGAAGGCCTGGGCGGTGAGCCGCAACTCCGCCTCGGCACGACGGCGCTCGCCGATCTGGTGCCGCAGTTCCTCGAGCATCCGCTGTTGCTCGGCGCTGGATTGGGCAAGGCGGGAGGACATGTCATTGAAGGCGGTGATGGTCTGCGCCAACTCGTCGCGTCCCCGGACCGGAATATGGAAGCCAGGCCCCTCGTCGGCCACCCGGCGCGCGGCATCGCGTAATTGCCGAAGCTGGCGCGTGAGGTAACTGCCCAACATGAAGGAGAAGAGTGCCACCAGGCCAATCTCCAGCAGCGCGATGCCGCTGGCCTTGGCCCGCGCCTCGCCAAGCAGGGCCTGGAAATCCGCCACCGACAGGCCGACCTCCACCCGGCCGAAGGAGGTGCCGGCCTCCTTGATGTCGGTGAAGATGTCAAACACCCCATCGCCGTGTCCAGAGGGATCGGCATCGGGCGAAAAGTCCCGGGCAAGGGCCTCCGCGCTGCCCCCCTCGGCCAATACCTGGCCATGGGCATCGCGAACCCGCGCGTACACCACGCCGGGATTGGCCAGGGCCTCCTGAACAAAGCTGTCGAGGGTGGCGAGGTCGGTGGCCAGAACCGCATCCTTGGTCATGGTGGCAAAGAGCCGCGCGGTGATCGTCCCCCGCTGCAGTAACTGTTCCTGGTTAGAGTCTTGCAGCCAACCCAAGCCGCTGATGACCAGCAAGGCCAGCAGCACCGCCTCGATGGCGGCAATGCCAAGGATGGTCTTGAGCCGAAAGCTCATGGTTGAGGCTTTGCCAGGGTCCCCAGCAGCTCGATACCCAGAGCCCGCACATCATCCCAGTCCGCATCCCGCGCGGACATGAACCCGGGCATGTT
>JBFZDM010000123.1:0-2586 GCA_041307365.1 Chromatiaceae bacterium
GCATCTCCCGTTCCAGCCCCAACAGGAACCCCAGGGCCGCCGCCAGCCCAAATTGGCTAAACGCGGTCAAAAGCTCATCATATGACATGTAATTATCACCGAGGGGTTAGAGTAATACGCCTTGATTTTATGTTTTCTCCAAGGGACTTTTCATCAATTTTTCGATTTTTGCCACCCTTGGATATAATCCCCCTGAATCCACCATAAAAATCCCGGCCACCGCCGGGTTGCCCTTGACGGCATCTTGGAGAAAACACGCGGAAACCTCTCATGCATATTCTGCTGCTCAGCATCCATGGCCTGATTCGTGGCCATGACCTGGAACTTGGGCGGGACCCGGACACGGGTGGCCAGACCAAGTATGTTCTCGACCTTGCCCTAGCCCTGGCCGCCCGCCCGGATGTGACCAGGGTGGACCTGGCGACGCGGCGGATCCTGGACCCGGCGGTATCGGCGGATTATGGCGAACCCATCGAATCCCTGTCGGACAAGGCCCGCATCCTGCGTATCGACGCGGGCCCAGAGGAATATCTGGCCAAGGAGAGGCTCTGGGACCACCTCGATACCTTCATGGACAACCTGGTGCGCGTCCTCAACCAGGAGGGCAGGCTGCCCGATCTGATACACAGCCACTACGCGGATGCGGGCTATGTCGGGGTGCGACTCTCCAACCTGCTAGGCAAGCCCCAGATCCATACGGCTCACTCCCTGGGACGCGACAAACGCCAGCGCCTGCTCGAAGCGGGCCTGAGCGAGGACGAGATCAATCACCGCTACAACATGGACCGGCGGGTGGACGCCGAGGAAGAGGTGCTGGCCACGGCGGACCTGGTCATCGCCAGCACTCACAACGAGATCGAGGAGCAGTACAGCCTTTACGATTACTACCAGCCTGACCGGATGATTGTCATCCCACCAGGCACGGATCTGAAGCAATTCTATCCACCAGGCCCCCCGGACCCCCCCTTCCCCTTCACCGAGTCCGTCCGCCGCTTCCTGCGGAACCCGGACAAACCCCTGATCCTCGCCCTGTCGCGGGCCGATCCACGCAAGAACATCCAGACCCTGCTGGAGGCTTACGGCGAGTCGGAAGCCCTGCGCCGGGGCGCTAACCTTCTCATCGTCGCTGGCAACCGGGATGACATCCGGGACCTCGACGAGGGCCCCCAGGCCGTCCTCACCGACATCCTGCTCGGCATCGACGCCTGCGACCTCCATGGCCAGGTCGCCCTCCCCAAGCACCATAACGCCGATGAGGTCCCCGCCATCTACCGGATGGTGGCGCGGGGGGGCGGTGTCTTCGTCAATCCGGCCCTGACCGAACCCTTTGGCCTGACCCTGCTGGAGGCCGCCGCCAGTGGCCTGCCGCTGGTGGCGACAGAGAATGGCGGGCCGGTGGACATCATCGGCAACTGTCACAATGGCATCCTGGTGAATCCCCTGGATCGGAACGCCATCGCCAGCGCCATCCTCTCCCTGCTGGAAAACCCGGGAGTTTACCAGCGACTGCGAGACAATGGCCTCGCCGGGGTGCGCCAACATTATTCCTGGCCCGCCCATGCGGAAACTTACCTGGCCGCTGCCCGGCCCCTGCCGAAGCGGCACGTCCCCATCCCCATCGCCCCCAAACGAAGCCAGCGCTACCGGGACCGCGCCCTCTTCACCGACCTGGATCAGTGCCTGCTCGGCCATGACGAGGGCCTGCGCCAATTCATCGCCCTCCTTGGCAGCCACCGTAAATGCACCACCTTCGGTATCGCTACGGGCCGCCGCCTGGATTCGGCCCTGCTGATCATCAAACAATATGGCATCCCGCGACCGGACGTCCTCATTACCAGCCTCGGCACCGAGATCCATTACGCGCCGCATCTGGAGCGGGATCCCTTCTGGAGCGAGCACATCGGCTACCTCTGGCAGCCGGCCGCCGTGCGCCGGGCTCTGTCGGCATTGCCAGGTCTGGTACCCCAGGCCAAGCGGGAACAGACCCTCTTCAAGATTTCCTATCATTATGACCCCCTCCTGGCCCCAGGCCTTGAGGAGTTGGCCACCCTGCTGCGGAGCCAGGAGTTGACGGTCAACCTGATCCATTCCTTTGGCCAGTATCTCGACGTCATCCCGGCCCGGGCCAGCAAGGGCCAGGCCCTGCGCTATGTGGCGCAGCGCTGGGGTATCCCCCTCGAACGTATCCTGGTGGCGGGGGGTTCCGGCGCCGACGAGGACATGATGCGCGGCAATACCCTGGCCGTGGTGGTGGCTAATCGTCACGGCGAGGAATTATCCCGACTGACGGACCTGGAGGGCATCTTTTTTGCCGACCAACCCCATGCCCTCGGCCTCCTCCAGGCCATCGAACATTACGACTTCTTCCAGCGCTGCGCGGTGCCGGAGGCCCCCGCGGAGGGTGCCCCATGACCGCGGCGCCCCGTCGGAACCAAGCCCCACCGGCTACCTTGCTCATCTGCACGGATCTGGACCGGACCCTGATCCCCAACGGACCCCAGGCCGAGTACCCCGGCGCGCGGGAACGATTCGCCGCCTTTGTCGCCAGGCCCGGTATTCGCCTGGCCTATGTCTCGGGACGCCATC
>JBFZDM010000144.1:0-5217 GCA_041307365.1 Chromatiaceae bacterium
CTGGGCTGGGGCGAGGACGGCAGTGTCTGGGGCGGGGAGTTTCTCCTCGCCGATTACCAGGGTGGGGAGCGCCTCGGCCATCTGCGTCCCGTGCCCATGCCTGGCGGCACCCGGGCCATCCGCGAGCCCTGGCGCAACCTCTATGCCCAGATCGCCACCTGCCTGGGCTGGGAGGCCTTCGCCGCCAACTATCCGGATCTGGAGCTGACCCACTTCCTGGTCGCTAAGCCCCGTGCCACCCTGGCCACCATGATGGCACGAGGCCTCAATTCCCCCCTGACTAGTTCCTGCGGTCGCCTCTTCGACGCTGTCGCCGCCGCCCTGGGCCTGTGCCGCGACGCCATCGCCTATGAGGGCCAGGCCGCCATCGAGCTGGAGACCCTGGCACTAGGGGCCGGGACCGGGGAGGAGGGCGATGCCTATCCCTTCGGCCTGGACTCGGCGCGGGGCCGCTGGCTGCTGGACCCAGCGCCCATGTGGGCGGCGCTCCTGGCCGACCTGGCCAGGGGGGAGGGCAGGGGGGCCATGGCCGCCCGATTTCACCGCGGGCTCGCCCAGGGCACGGCCGACCTTGCCGGCCGTCTCGCCGCCAGGCATGGGCTCGACACCATCGCCCTCTCCGGCGGCGTCTTTCAGAACAAGACCCTCTTCGAGGCCATCGCCCGCCACCTGCGCCGACAAGGCTTGAGGGTGTTGAGCCACCGCCAGGTCCCCGCCAACGATGGCGGTCTTTCCCTCGGGCAGGCGGTGGCCGCGGCGGCTAGACTTATCGCATCATCCCCCTGAGGGCAGGCCATCATGCATCATCGCCCCTTCCTCCCCGTCTTGCTTGGCTGGCTTCTGGTCGCGGGTTGCGTCCAGGCCATGCCCCTGGACCCCAGCCAGGCGCCGGAACCCTTGCAAGACTGGACCGAATGGGTCCTGTGGAGCGATCCGAGCCATGCCTGCCCCAGGCTCATCGGCGATGCCAAGGGGCGCGCGTGCGTCTGGCCCGCCACATTGCGACTGGCGCTGGACGGCGCCGGTGGCACCTTCGCCATGGAAGTCGAGACCTTCGCGGACCAGCCGGTGCCCTTGCCGGGGGATGGCGATCACTGGCCCCTGGAGGTGATGGCCAAGGATCAGCCCGTGCCCGTCGTCAGCCGGGATGGCCGGCCCGTCGTTTGGCTTCCCCCCGGCCAGCACAGTCTCTTCGGCCACTTCCTCTGGGACCGGCTGCCGGCGGCCTTGAGCCTGCCACCCCATCTAGCCCTGGTCGAATTGAGCATCGATGGCGCCCCGATTCCTTTTCCCCTGCTGAACGACCAGGGCCAGGTCTGGCTGTCGGACAAGGGCCCCACCGCCCCCGCCACCGCCGCCCCGGAAGACAGCCTGCGGCTCCAGGTCTTTCGGCGTCTCGAAGAGGGGGTGCCGATGCGGTTGAACACCCGTCTGGTGCTGGATGTCGCCGGCCGGCCCCGCGAGATGGTTCTGCCCGCTACCTTGCCGGAAGGGGCCATCCCCATGGCCATCGACAGCGCCTTACCCGCGCGCCTGGAACCGGATGGCCGCTTGCTCCTGCGGGCCCGGCCCGGTCATTGGGTCCTCAATATCCTGGCGCGCTATCCGGGGGATCGGACCTCCTTCCCCTTCAAAGCCCTGCCGGAGCCCTGGCCGGCGGAGGAGATCTGGGCCTATCAGTCCAATGCCGCCATCAGGCTGACGGAGATGCAGGGTGCCCCGGCGGTGGATCCGCGCCAGACCGAACTGCCCGAGGAGTGGCAGTCCCTGCCGGCCTTCCGCCTGAGCGAGGGAGTGGCCCTGAATCTGAACGTCATCCGGCGCGGCGATCCGGTGCCGGAGCCAGATCGGCTGAGCCTGCAACGGCGGATCTGGCTGGACTTCGACGGCCAGGGCTACAGCGTACGGGACCGAGTTGAGGGAACCATGACCCGGGGCTGGCGGCTCGACGCCGGCAAGGACATGACCCTGGGCCGGGTTGACATCGACGGCGAGCCCCAGTCGATTACCCTCGATCAGGCCGCCGGAGTCCTGGGCGTGGAGGTGCGGCGTGGCCAACTGGACCTGACGGCGGATAGCCGCATGGCCGCCACCACCCATCTATCGGCGACGGGCTGGGACCAGGATTTCAGCCAGGTCGGCGCGGAATTGAACCTGCCGCCGGGGTGGCGCCTCGTTACCGCCCTGGGCGTGGACCAGGCCCAGGGTGGCTGGCTGGCCGCCTGGACCCTGCTGGATTTCTTCGTGGTCCTCGTCATCACCCTCGCCGTCGGGCGTCTCTTCGGCGGGGCCGCCGCCGCCCTCGCCCTGGTCGCCCTGGCGCTCATCTGGCAGGAAGCCGGCGCGCCCCAGTATGTTTGGCTGAATCTGCTGGCCGCCGTCGCCCTCGGCCGCGCCTTGCCGGCGGGCACCCTGGCGCGCTGGGTCCAGGCCTATCGCCTGGTATCCATCCTGGCCCTGGCGCTTATCGCAATTCCATTCATGGCCGAGCAGTTACGGCTTGGCCTTTACCCCCAACTGGAAAATCCCTACCTGGAACAACCGGCGCCGACCAGGGCCCAGATCAAAGAGGAACCGGGGGCTCTGGCGCCCCTTGGGATGGTGGCGGACCAGGAGCTGGCCCTGTTGCGGTCGGCGCCCCGCGGTGATTCAAGCCTTCGCGCCCCCTCGCCGAAGTCAGGTGCCGTGGCTCCCAGTCCGCGCCCGGATATCAACCGCCTGGATCCGGATGCCCTCACCCAGACCGGACCTGGCCTGCCGAATTGGCATTGGAACCGGCTAACGCTGAATTGGCGGGGCCCGGTCCACAGCGACCAGGAGATGCGGCTGATCCTGATCCCGCCCGCCGGCAATCTGATGCTGGGTGTTCTGCGGGTGGTCCTGATTCTGGGTCTGGCCTTTCTCCTTGCTGGCGGCCTGGCCAAGGGCAAGCCCGGCTGGCCGCGTCTGGGCGGTGGCCTGCTCCTGGTCATGCTGGTGCTCGCCATTCCCACCGCCCGGGCCGACGACTTCCCCAGTCCCGAGCTGCTGAACGAACTCAAGGCCCGCCTGCTGGCGCCACCGGACTGTCACCCCCAGTGCGCGGAGATTCCACGCCTGGCGCTGACCGCCAGTCCCCAGGCCTTGCGGCTGGACCTGGAGATCGATGCCCAGGAGCGGGTCGGCATCCCCTTGCCGGCCCAGGCCGGGCAGTGGCTGCCGTCACGGGTCGAGATCGACGGCCAGCCCGCCCAGGCCCTGATGCGCGGTGATGGAGGTCATCCCTGGATCCTGGTGGAGGCGGGTCGGCATCGGGTCAGCCTCGCTGGTGCCTTGCCGGCCCGCGACCGTATCGCGCTGCCCTTGCCCCTCAAGCCCCGACATGTCACGGCGGCGAGCGCGGGTTGGCGCGTCTCCGGCATCGGCGACAATGGCGTCCCCGAGGTCCAGCTCCAGCTCATCCGCGAGACGATCGCGGACGGCGGGGTCGGGGCCGCGCTAGAAGAGAGTCCGCCATCCATGGCGTTGCCGCCCTTCCTGGAGGTGGAGCGCACCCTGCTGCTTGGCCTGTCCTGGCGGGTCGAGACACGCCTGAGGCGGCTCACCCCAGCCGACGCCCCGGTCAGGGTTGAGATTCCCCTAATGCCTGGCGAGGCCGTGCTCACGCCCGGCCTCAAGGTGACGGATGGCCGCCTGACCGCCAATCTGCCCGCGGGTCAGGACGAGCTGATCTGGGAATCCAAGCTGGAACCTCGGGACCTCCTGACCCTGACGGCCCCCGCGACCCTGGACTGGAACGAAATCTGGCGCCTGGACGCCAGCCCCATCTGGCACGTCGAGTTCGAGGGGCTTGCCCCAGTCCATCACCAAGGTCCGGCTGGCCAGTGGCGGCCCGAATGGCGTCCCTGGGCTGGCGAAACCCTGAGCCTGGACATCAGCCGGCCCACGGGGGCGCCCGGCGCCAGCCTGACCCTGGATGCCAGCGAACTCCGCCTGCGACCCGGCGATCGCTCCACCGAGGCCAGCCTCAAGCTGATCCTGCGCGCCTCCCGCGGCGGACGGCAGCCGGTGACCCTGCCCGAAGGGGCGGAACTCCAGTCCGTCACCCTGGATGGGGTGGCCCAGCCCATTCGCCTGGAAGAGGGACTTGTCCTCTTGCCGGTCCATCCCGGGACCCAGGAGGCGGTGCTGACCTGGATTCAGGACACCGGCATTGGCACCCAGTTGCGCGGGCCGGAGATTGGCCTCGGCGCCGCCAGCGTCAATGCCACCACACGGATCGAACTGGGACAGGATCGCTGGGTACTTTGGCTTGGGGGCCCCAGTCTGGGTCCGGCGGTACTCTTCTGGAGCCTGATCCCACTCATCGTCCTGGTCGCCATCGGTCTGGGGCGCTTGCGCCTCAGTCCCGCCAGCCCCTGGCAATGGGGCCTGCTGTTGCTGGGCCTGAGTCAGGCGCCGCCCATGGGCGCCATCGTCGTCGCCGGCTGGCTGCTGGCCCTGGCCTGGCGAGGCGCCAAGGGTCAAGGCCTGAGCAACGGTGCCTTCAACGCTGTTCAGATTGGGCTGGTGCTTCTCAGTCTCCAGGCCCTGAGCGTGTTGGGCGCGGCGGTCGCCGAGGGCCTGTTGGGACAGCCCGCCATGCAAATCTCCGGCAACGGATCCATTGCTACGCACCTCGTCTGGTACCAGGATCGCAGCGCCGACACCCTGCCTCAACCCTGGGTCATCTCCGTCCCCCTCTGGGTCTATCGGATCCTCATGCTGGCCTGGGCACTCTGGCTTGCCAATAGCCTCCTCAATTGGCTGCGCTGGGGTTGGGGCTGCTTCACCGCCGATGGCTTGTGGCGTAAATCTTCCAGGCGCGCCTTCGCCAATTGGAGAAAGAGCGAAGAAAAGGATGAGAAAAAGGGCCAGGGCAAGGAGCCCAGGGCCCAGGGAGAGTATCACTGGACCTCATGAAAGAATCTTTTGAACATAGCCCTTTCTCCTTTTAAGCGTATTTCGATGCCCAAGCCAAGCCAAGCCAAGCCAAGCCAAGCCATGGTACGGCGAGATGGTTGGAGACAGAATCTCCCCCAGGGGAGGGGGCAAGCTTGGGAATGGAAAAATAAGGTAATCCTTATATTCTATGGGGCGATACTCCGCGAGGTTACCCCTCTGGTATGATTGCGCCTCGTTTTTTTTCCATGCCCCGGAGTCCACAGCCTCATGGCCCAGCAATCCAACTCGAACACA
>JBFZDM010000157.1:0-2840 GCA_041307365.1 Chromatiaceae bacterium
GTCAATGATCGGGGCCCTTTTCACGGTAATCGGGTCATCGACCTCTCCTATGCCGCCGCCACCAAGCTGGACATGGTTCAAAGGGGTTCCGCGAAGGTGGAAATTCAGGTCCTAGACCCCAGCGGCAAACCAAGACTGGAGGAGGGGTTGCAAAATATTTTCGTCGCTGCCTCCGACAAGGCCCGCTCGGAAGCCAAGAAAGTCGCGGTGGCAACCCGATTGGCCGGCAACAGGGACACTTTGGAAGAGGCCGCCCTGGTGGCAGCCTCAGCCAAGGGCGAATCATCCAAAGTGGCGGCACTCTACTTGCAGGTGGGGGCCTTCGGCAGCCGCGCCAAAGCGGAACAATTGCGCGGCCAACTGGTTGCCGAACTCGAGGCAGGGGTTCAGGTGCGCACAGATGGCGCCGGCGAGTCCCATCCCTACAAGGTACAGGTGGGACCCTTCAAAACGCGTGATCAGGTGGATAGGTTTTCAAGCAAGCTAGCGTCCCTTGGTCTCGACAAACCCAGGGTGGTGGCCCGCTAGACGCCGGGCTTGTGGGCGGCCTGGCAGTCTTGGCTCACCTAAACGGGATTTGCCAGTCGAGCCACCGCATGGAAAGGAAGGGCGAAAGTCCCAACCCTGACCAAACCCCTCTGAGTATCAGCCTCCCGGCGAATAGTGGCCTTGCCTGGCAACAAGTCACCCAAAAATGCGACTGTGAAAAGAACCCTTAACCCAGCGCCGCTGCAAAAATCCCTCCCATCCGCTTAGAATAGGAACTTCCGGTTCTGCCTGACCAGATCAGGAGTCGCCCGAACCTATCAGTCCCGAGCCAAGCCTAGCCCATGAAGCCCCTCGCCACCGCCCTCTGTCTTCTGTGCCTTTTCCACCTGACGCCTGTCTGGGCCCAGGGGGCAGCCACCCACGATTCGACCCCCATCCCGGAACCGCCGGCGATTGCCGCCACCGCCCATCTACTCGTGGACCACAACACGGGCAAGGTTCTGGTGGAGCACAATGCCGACGAGCGCCTTGAACCGGCCAGCCTGACCAAGATCATGACCGCCTATGTGGTTTTCCGCGAGCTGGCGGCGGGTAAGGTGGCCCTGACGGACCCGGTTTTCATCAGCGAAAAGGCTTGGCGAACCGGTGGCTCCAGGACCTTTATCGAGGTTGGAAGTAAGGTTCCACTGCAGGACCTGCTGCACGGCATGATCATCCAGTCCGGCAACGACGCCAGCGTGGCCCTGGCCGAGCACGTCGCCGGCAGCGAGGAGACCTTCGCCAACCTCATGAATACCAACGCCCAGCGCTTGGGGATGACCAACAGCCACTTCACCAACGCGACGGGTCTGCCCGATCCGAACCTCTACTCCACGGCGCGGGACCTGACCCTGGTCACCGCCGCCACCATTCACGAGTTTCCGGAATTCTACGCCTGGTACGCGGACAAGGAGTTCATCTTTAATGGTATCAAGCAGAACAACCGAAACCGGTTGCTGTGGCAGGATGACGCCGTGGATGGAGTCAAGACTGGCCATACCGAGGCCGCCGGTTACTGCCTGGTGGCCTCCGCCAAGCGCGACGATATGCGCCTCACCTCCGTGATCATGGGCAGCAAGAGCGAAAAGGCCCGCGCCCAGGCCAGCTTGGCCCTGCTCAACTATGGCTTCCGCTTTTACGAATCCCCCAAGCTCTACGCCGGCGGCAAACCCATCGAGCACCTTCGGGTCTGGATGGGCGAGATCGAGGAAGTGCCGGTAGGGTCGTTGTATGACCTCCATGTCACCATACCGCGTGGGCGCTATGACAAGCTCTCGGCCCGGATCGAGAAAAACCCGGACATCAGCGCGCCTGTCGCCAAGGGGGATAGCGTTGGCCAGATAGTTCTTGATCTGGAAGGCAAGGAGGTTGGACGCCTTCCACTCATCGCCCTCCAGGACGTGGCGGAGGGCGGCTGGTGGCAATGGCTAAGGGATTGGGTACTGCGCTGGTTCCAATAGCCCGACGCGTGAGCAAACTTTCGGATAATTTGCTGGAATTTCCCTGCGCCTTTCCCATCAAGTCCATGGGCAGGGCCGGGGATGGCTTCGAGGGCCTGGTGATGGACATAGTCCGGCGCCATGCCCCGGACCTGGACGAGGGCCAGGTCAAGGTGCGGGAGAGCCGCGGCGGCAAATGGGTCTCGGTGACCCTGATCAGCCAGGCCGAGAGCCAAGACCAACTTGATGCCATCTATCGCGACCTCAGCGGCCACGAGCGGGTAGTTTGGGCCCTTTGACTTGTTCCTGGCCTGATGCTGGCCCTCATCAGCGGTCCTCGACCGTGGTCCTCGGTAGCAACCCTTGCCGGTGGCCCTGGATAGGGGGCTAGCGCCATGGGGGACCCCGCCGCCTCCATCCTGGTTCGCCATCTCGGACTCTGTCCTTACGAGGTGACTTGGCGTGCCATGCGGGACTTCACCGCTAGCCGTGACCCTGAGACCCCGGACGAACTCTGGCTCTTGCAACACCCACCCATCTACACATTGGGTCAGGCCGGCCGCCTGGAACATGTCCTGGATCCGGGTGACATCCCGGTCCTGAAGGTCGATCGCGGCGGCCAGGTGACCTATCACGGCCCAGGCCAGATCGTCGCCTACCTGCTGCTCGACCTGCGCCGCGCCGGTCTGGGTGTCAGGGGCCTGGTCCACCTCCTGGAAACCGCCGTCATCGACCTTCTCGCCCACCAGGGCATTGCCGCCGAGGCCCGCCCCGGTGCCCCTGGAGTCTATGTCCAGGGCGCCAAGATCGCCGCCCTCGGCTTGAGGGTGCGCCGCCATTGCAGCTTCCACGGCCTGGCTCTCAACGTGGATC
>JBFZDM010000239.1:0-8664 GCA_041307365.1 Chromatiaceae bacterium
ATCGAAGAGGGTGTGGGCGAGGGCCTGGAAGACGATGCCGCTCGTTTCGATGCCGAGTTCGTCATCATGACCCACGAGTTGCACGGCTTGCTGCAATGGCTCGAAGAGGTCTTTGTCCTGGCGGCTGGCGAAGCCTAGGGGCTAGCTGAACAGTCCGGATGCCGATGTTTGGTCTCGGACCCTTCACCTCTGGCTGGGCGGCCTGCTGGCCAGGCTGGCGGGTTGGGGGGGCATGAGAATCGCTCCAGCTGGCTCCGTTCCGCGCCCCTGGAGCGCAGACCCGCAGACGATGCATCTGACAAAGAAAGTCGTAGCCGGTTAACCTGTTCTCAGAGGCGTGATCGGGTGAGCTGCTTGCCGTGCCGGGGTTGGCGAGCGCGATTGATAGTCGGAATATCGCCACCCGAACCCTGGATAGGGAAAAGCGCCAGAAGGCAAAGTCCGTGGAACTGGCCCGGCATTCCAAGGGTTCGCTGGGTCAGGCATTGGCAGGCAACAAAAAACCCCAACCAAAATCGGTTGGGGTTCGAGTTTTGGTGGAGCCGAGGGGGATCGAACCCCTGACCTATGCATTGCGAACGCATCGCTCTCCCAGCTGAGCTACGGCCCCGTGAGTCTGGGTCGGGCCAGGGTCCAGGTTGGTTGCCTTGACCCGTGGCGGCCCTGTGTAACTGAGGTTGCGCATTCTAGCACCATTGGCCGGCCTCCTGACAAGGGATCGTCGCCTATGTCGGCGAGGGAGGGCGCCGGGAGGTCGCTCAGTAAATTCGTGTCAAAATGCTTCAAATTTGCTACAGTATGCATCAAGCGGTAGTCCATTTTCGGGCTTGAAGCTGATTACAACCATAAACAAAGCTCGTGCCGGGACGCTGTCTGCGGCAAGCCGGTAGGCTAGGAAGCTGTGTTACAAGGAAGGGCAGACGTTATACACAACCACCAAGTCCATAACAAACCATCCCAAGCAAGGGTGGAGGAGTAGGGCATCATGTCGTCGATGCAAGTCGCTGGTCGAGAGCTAGCCTTGGGTCCCAAGGGTTTTCTAGCCAGTTTCGATGCCTGGAATCATGATGTGGCAGAGGCCATGGCGGCGGAGCAGGGTCTGGTTCTGACCCGGCGTCATTGGGCGGTCATCGAGTTCCTGCGGGACTACTACAGTGAATTTGGTCATCCGCCATCCCCCCGACTTATCATCCAGGCGGTGGGGGGGCAACTCACCGTCGATGCCCCCTGCACGCGCCGCACCCTGGAAAGTCTCTTTCCCGGTGGCGCTTGCAAGCAAGCATGCCGGATCGCTGGGCTGCCGGAATATTACTGCCATTCCTGCTGATCTCGACCCGCACCTTGGGACCGGGGATGGGCGATGGCGTGGCCCGTCGTCAAGCCCCGGCTCCAGGGCCATCTCTTACCCAACCCATTTTCATCCCGGCTCTGGCCAGGGCCCGCGCCACTACCGCTGTTGCCTAGCCGTGGCTGCGCCGAGGAAACCTTTGCCTTGAGCTGTATCCCGAAGACCTCCCGCGAGACTAACGCTGGAGGATAAGTTCCAACACCGCCTTGCTGCCGAAGTAGGCAAGGATGAGGATCACGAAGCCGCTCAGGGTCCAGATGATGGCGGTCTTGCCCCGCCAGCCATACCGGAAACGGCCGATGAGCAGGGCGCCGAAGACCAGCCACGCCAGGGTTGAGAGCACCGTCTTGTGGACCAGGTGTTGAGCTAACATGTCTTCAAGAAAGGCAAATCCGCTCAGAAGGGCGAGTGTAAGAAGGGCGAAGCCGGCGCCGATCATCTCGAACAGTAGGCTCTCCATGGTCTGAAGCGGGGGCAGGGTACGGAGGAAACCTGCTGGTTGGCGGGCGTGCAGATGATGGTCCTGGATCGCTAACAGGATGGACTGGACGCTGGCCAGGGTCAGCAGGCTATAGGCCAGCATGGAAAGGAGGACGTGAATCTTGATGTCCCACCCCACTTCCTGGCGCATGAAATTGGGGCTCGGGAAGCTTGCCTCCAGCAATAGGGTCAGGGCCGCCACCGGCAACAGCAGTATGCCCAGGTTTTCCACCGGCTTGGTGAGGCTGGAAACCAGGAAGAGGACAATGACCATCCATGAGGTGAGGGCTAGGGCGTTGAAGAAGGCGAGGTTCAGCCCGGGCTGGCTGAATATGTCATCATAGAGCAGCCAGGAGTGCAGCAGCAGCCCCCCTAGGCTTAGCCAGAGGGCCAGGTCGCGTGGTGGCGTCCCGGTCTTGTCCCGGTGCAGCAGTCGCCAGCCGATCAGGCTCGTGGCGGCGATATAGAGGACGATGGCGGCCAGGACTATCTGGAAGTGGTTCATGATTGCCGATAATCGCACAAAGCGGCCCCGGGGGAAATGACGCCCGAGGGTCTGCAGGGTCTGCGCCGCCCCCTCCCGGGTTCGATTGTTGGCCGAGGGCTTGGGCCAGGGTCTGGCCGAGATCCCTTGCCGCCCGTCTCTGCCTTATACTGGTCCCCATTCATCCGCCGCCGGGATCGGTGGGCCCCATCTCCTGCCCGAGGAAGACCATGTTCGAGAATCTCCAGGAGCGCCTTGGACGCGCGCTCGACAATCTGCGCGGCCGTGGCCGCCTGACCGAGGACAACATCAAGGATTCCCTGCGCGAGGTGCGCATGGCCCTACTGGAGGCGGACGTAGCCCTGCCAGTGGTCCGCTCCTTTGTGGACCGGGTGCGCGACAAGGCGATGGGCGAGGAGGTGGCGCGCAGCCTGACGCCGGGTCAGGTGCTGGTCAAGATCGTCAACGACGAGCTGGTCGCCCTCATGGGTGCCGCCAACGAGGGGTTGAACCTGGCGGCCCAGCCCCCGGCAGTGGTGCTCATGGCCGGCCTTCAGGGTTCGGGCAAGACCACCAGTGTTGCCAAGTTGGCCCGCTGGCTGAAGGAGAAGCAGAAAAAGAAGGTCATGGTGGTCAGTTGCGACGTCTATCGTCCGGCGGCCATCGATCAGTTGCGGACCCTGGCGGGAGAAGTGGGGGCGCAATTCTTTCCCAGCCAGGGGGACCAGGACCCGGTGCACATAGCCCGCTCGGCCCTGGACGCGGCCCGCAAGCAGTTCCAGGATGTTCTCATCGTGGATACGGCGGGCCGGTTGCACGTCGATCAGGCCATGATGGCGGAGATCCAGCAGTTGCACGCGGTGGTCAAACCCATCGAGACCCTCTTCGTCGTCGATGCCATGACGGGTCAGGATGCGGCCATCACCGCCAAGGCCTTCGACGATGCCCTGCCCCTGACTGGCGTCATCCTTACCAAGACCGATGGCGACGCCCGTGGTGGCGCGGCCCTGTCTATACGCCATATCACTGGCAAGCCCATCAAGTTCCTCGGTGTCGGTGAGAAAACGGCCGCCCTGGAGCCCTTCCATCCGGATCGTGTCGCCTCGCGTATCCTGGGCATGGGCGATGTTCTGTCTCTGGTCGAGGAGGTGCAGAACAAGATCGACCGTGAGAAGGCGGAGCAGTTGGTCAAGAAGATCCAGAAGGGCAATACCTTTGATCTGGTCGATTTTCGCGAGCAGTTGGCACAGATGTCCAACATGGGCGGCATGGCGGGGCTCATGGACAAGCTGCCCGGCATGGGCCAGGTACCTGAACAGCTCAAACAGCAAGTGAACGACAAGGAGTTGAAGCGGTTCGTGGCCATGATCGACTCCATGACCCCCCACGAGCGGACCTTCCCCGCCGTCATCAAGGGTGCGCGCAAGCGTCGCATAGCCCATGGCTCCGGCACCCAGGTTCAGGACATCAACCGCCTGCTCAGGCAGTTCATCATCATGCAGAAGATGATGAAGAAGATGAAGGGAGGGGGCATGGCGCGGATGATGCGATCCCTGTCCGGCCGCCTGCCAGGTATGGGCCTGCCGGGGCGGTTGCCCTTTTAGGCCAGTCCCAGGTTTAGACACCATCCCTTGGCGGTCCCGATTAGGGCCCAGGGCATCGGATTTCTGGCGGCATTTTTTATGCGAGCAGTTCATGGATAAACCCGCTAGCGTCTATTTTTTTGGCACCTGTCTAATAGATATGATCCTTCCCCAGGCCGGGCTGGCGGCGATGCGCCTGCTTCAGCGGGAGGGAATAAAGGTCGTCTATCCCCAGGGGCAGACCTGTTGCGGTCAGCCGGCTTACAATTCGGGTTATGACAAGGAGGCGCGGGCAGTAGCGCGGCGCCAACTCGACGCCTTCCCTCGCGACATTCCCGTGGTGGTGCCTTCCGCCTCCTGTGCCGGCATGATTAAGGTCCAATATCCCAGGCTATTTGCGGGTACGCCGGACAAGGGGCGCGCCGATCACCTGGCGGCGCGGGTCTATGAGCTAACGGATTTTTTGGCGCGGGTGCTGGACTGGCGGCGGAAGGATCTGGGCGAGCCCATCACGGTTGTGCTACACCATTCCTGCTCGGCCCGCCGCGAGATGGGCGTGGCGGAGGCGGCGACAGTCCTGCTGTCGCGGCTGGAGCATCTGCAGACACTGGAGCCGGATCACGCCCATGAGTGCTGCGGCTTCGGCGGCACCTTCTCCGTCAAGCAGCCGGAGATCTCGGCGGCCATGGCGGCGGACAAGTCAATGGCGATCGCATCGACGGGTGCCCAGGTCTTAGTGAGCCAGGATGGCGGCTGCCTGATGAACCTGGGGGGTACCCTGACGCGCCGGTTCCCGGACCCGAGCCAAAGGCCCGCGGTCAAGCACATCGCCGAATTGCTATGGGAGCGCACCCATGAGCCCTGAGTTTCGCGTTCGCGTAGGCCAGGCCCTCGGCAACGAGCGGGTCCGCCGAAATATCCGGCGCGCCATGGATGGCCTGGTCCTCAAGCGCTGTAAGGCCTTTCCCGACGAGCATGAACTGACCGTCCTGCGCCGGCGCGGCAAGTTGATCCGGGGTCATGCCCTGGCTAATCTGCCGGACTTGCTGCGGGAGCTGGAGCGCAATTGCGAGCGCAACGGCATTCGCGTCCATTGGGCGGAGACCGCGGAGGAGGGCAATGGCATAGTCCTCGACATCCTGCGCCGGCATGGGGCCGAGCTGGTCATCAAGGGCAAGTCCATGGTCTCGGAGGAGATGGGCCTCAACGCCTATCTGGAGGCCCAAGGCATCGAGCCGGTGGAGACGGACCTGGGCGAGTTCATCCTCCAGTTGGCGGATGAGCGGCCCTCCCACATCATTGGCCCGGCGATCCACAAGGACCGGCTGGAGGTGGCGGAACTCTTCGCCAACCACTTTCCCGAGATCCCATCCGGCGAAGACATTGAGGGGCTGACCGCCGCCGCCCGCCAGATAATGCGGGAGTACTTTGGCAGGGCCCTGGCCGGGATCTCCGGGGTCAACTTTGCCGTGGCCGAGACCGGCACCCTCTGCCTGGTCGAGAACGAGGGCAATGGCCGCCTCTGCACCACGGTGCCCCAAGTGCATATCGCGGTGTGCGGCATTGAGAAGGTCATCGCCCGCCTGGACCAGTTGCCGCCCCTGCTGACCCTGTTGACGCGTTCAGCCACGGGCCAACCCATCACCACCTATGTCAACATGATCAGCGGCCCGCGCCGGGAGGGCGAACTCGACGGTCCAGGCGAGGTCCATCTGGTCCTGCTCGACAATGGCCGCTCGCGGGTCCATGCCGACCGCGAACTGCGATCTATCCTGCGCTGCATACGCTGCGGCGCCTGCATGAATCATTGCCCGGTCTATGCGCGCCTCGGTGGCCACGCCTATGGCACTGTCTATCCCGGCCCTATCGGCAGTGTCCTCGAACCACAACTCCAGGGCATCGATCGACTTGGCGACCTGCCGGACGCCTCTAGTCTCTGTGGGGCGTGCGGCGAGGTCTGCCCGGTTCGTATCCCCTTGCCGGGTCTGCTGCGGCGTCTGCGCGCCGAAGGGATCAGGGGCCGAAAGGGCTCGCGGGTGATCGGCCGGGGCAGCCGTCGCAAGCCGATGCACCAGTTAATCTGGGCCCTCTGGAGCCGGGTCAATGCCTGTCCGGTCCTCTATCGGGGGCTGACGGGGCTGGCCACCCGGCTGCGCTGGCTAGTGCCCACCAGTCTGGGGCCCTGGTCCCGGACGCGGGCGGCACCCGTCATTGCCCCCAGGAGTCTGCATGAATTGGCGCGAGCGGAGGGTCTCGAGGGTGAATGACCTTGCTAGGTCGGCGGCTCGGGGAGGGCAATCATGAGCGCGGCCCGGGATCGTATCCTGCAGCGCCTGCGAGCCCGGCACCCCGCCGAGCCCCGGCCCCTGCCCGACAACCCGGTGCGTCGCTTCGACTGGACAGGGGAGGAGCGGCTGATGCGCTTCAAGGAATGTCTGGAGGCGGTGCGCGGTGAGGTGGCGTGGGTCGGCGAGGACTGGCCAAGGATCCTCTTCGAGCGGCTGCGCGAGAAGGGCGCAATCAATCTGCGTTATGCCCTCGATTCCGATCTGGGCGCGGAACTGGAACAGGCCTGGCCAGATGGCGATGCCATCCGCCTCATTCCCCATCGCGAGCAGGTGGAAACCTGTCGCCAAGATCTCTTCTCCCGTACCGACGCGGGTCTGACCGGCTGCCTCGGTGGCATCGCCGAGACAGGGTCCCTGGTCCTCTGGCCCAGCGTTCAGGAGCCGAGGCTGCTGTCGCTGGTGCCCCCCATTCATGCCGTGGTGCTGGAGGCCAGCCGCATCCGTTCGACCTTCCATGAATTCCTGGTGGAGGAGGACTGGGCGGGGCGTGGGATGCCTACCAATGCCCTTCTGATCACGGGGCCCTCCAAGTCGGCGGACATCGAACAGACCCTGGCCTATGGCGTGCATGGGCCCAAGGAGCTGCTGGTATTGGTGAGGCAGGATCAAGGCCCGGCGGGCCTGGCCTGATTGCAGAACCCATGGCACCCCAGGCGCCAGTGACCGATCCAACCAACACCATGCTTGATAGCGACTCATTTGACGCCCCTTCCCGCGCCACCCCGGAGACTCATCAACGGGGCCGGGACAAGGTGGCGCGCATCCCGGTCAAGGTGGAGCCGGCGACCGAGCCCCTGCGCAAGCCGGCCTGGATTCGCGCCCGCGCCCCGGTCGGGCCTGCGGTGACCCGCATCAAGCGGCTGCTACGCGGGGCCAGGCTCACGACAGTATGCGAGGAGGCCCAGTGCCCCAACCTGGGGGAGTGCTTCAACCACGGCACCGCTACCTTCATGATCCTGGGCGATGTCTGCACCCGCCGCTGTCCCTTCTGCGACGTAGCCCACGGCCGCCCGGGGCCCGTCGATCCCACCGAGCCCGAGCACCTGGCCCAGTCCATCGCCGTCCTGGGCCTGAGCTACGTCGTCATCACTTCCGTCGATCGCGACGACCTGCGGGATGGCGGGGCAGGCCACTTCGCCGCCTGTCTAGGCGCCATCCGCCGTTGCAGCCCCCGGACTCGCCTGGAGGTCCTGGTTCCCGACTTTCGCGGACGCGAGTCTCTGGCCCTCGACCAGTTCAGGGGCGACGGGGTCCCGGACCTCTTCAATCACAACTTGGAGACCGTGCCCAGACTCTACCCTCGGGCTCGTCCGGGGGCAGACTATGCAGGCTCTCTAGCCCTGCTCGGCGCCTTCAAGGAGCGCAATCCCAAGGTTCCGACCAAGTCTGGTCTCATGCTCGGCCTGGGCGAGGAGTTCGACGAAGTGCTGGCGGTCATGGCGGACCTACGCACCCAGGGCTGCGACATGCTCACCCTGGGTCAGTATCTGGCGCCTAGCCGCGCCCATCTGCCGGTATCCCGCTACTGGACCCCGGGTGATTTCGAAGCCCTGCGCGCGCGGGGCGAGGCCATGGGCTACTCCCATGTCGCCAGTGGCGCCATGGTGCGGTCCTCCTACCATGCTGACCGGCAAGCCGAGGAAGCCCTCGCGGATTTCGGATCGCCGCTGCTTGATTGAGCCCCGGCATCCCGGCGGCCATTTGGAGCCTCCTTGATCAGCCAGGATCCACTAAAGAACCCTGGCTTGATCTCCATTCGGTCCGCGTCTGTCGCTCTGGCAGCGTGATCCCCTCCAAACTTCCTGTAAATCAAAAAACCCAGTTAACTTTGTCTCTTCCCAAAGATGAAACCCGCTCTTTGCCTTGATTTCGGTCAAGGCTGGACGATTCTGGCAAATGCTAAGGCCATTACCGGGAGTGAGGCGGGCGCTGCCGTTGAGGGGCGGCGTGTGAAAGAAAGGGAGCGGTAAACCAGGGGGGCTGAACACGGTGGCGTTTTCGTGCTGCTTTCCCATTGTTCGAGTAACGCTTCTTACCGGTTTATCGAGAGACCGGAAGAGCCTGTTACACCTGAGAGGAGAGCGCAAATGAAAACCAGCCGCCAAGGCCGCAAGGTTGCTTGGCTTAGTAATACCCTTGCTGCGATGGCCTTGCTTCTGTCGTTTGGTCCCGCGCAGGCGGACCGCCCGGCCGGCAAATACGGGGTCGATTGGGGGGATCCCGCGGGCCAGGAGTGCGTCGACTGTCACATGACGGAGAACCCAGGTCTTTACTGGGAGTGGAACAATAGCCAGCATGGTCAGAATGGGGTCAACTGCCTAGATTGCCACGAGGCCAAGGAGGGGGATGTCGATGCCTTCACCCATGAGGGTGCCCTGATCTCCATCGTGGTCACGCCCAAGGACTGCTCCAAGTGCCATA
>JBFZDM010000242.1:0-3855 GCA_041307365.1 Chromatiaceae bacterium
CGCCGATGCCGAGGTTGACGCTATCCCGGGAAGGGCGGAGACCCGGTGACCCGGCACCCAGGGTTCGCCCATCGCAACCGGTGGCGCGGTGAAATCGGGATCCCAGTCCGGCCAGGGGTCCGGCGGCGAGTCTTCGTCCTCTGGCGGAAGGCTGACGAGAGGCGAGGGCGAGGGCCGGGCGACGGCTGGCCGCGATGGAGCAGCGGCTCTGCCGGCCACCGCATCCCGCGGGTTCCAGGCGGCGACGGGGGCAGCGGGGGCGTTGGCCAGCGGTGGCGGCGTCGGCTTGGACCGGGCCGAGCCCGGCCTGTCCACGCCAGTAGCCAGTCTAGCCGCCGCCAGGGCGGCGCTGGCCGGATGCTCGCGACCCTTGGCGGGCGCTGCCAGGTTTGCCCCCTGCCCGGGGGCGGCGGCCGCTGGCATCCCGGCGGCTGGCGGGACACCCGATCCTGTCGCCACCCGGCCCGCCTGACCCGCCGTGGGAGCGGGTGGCGCGGTCGCTGGACGCGCCAGGGCGCCACCAGAATCCGTGCCAGACCGCCCCTCAAGCTCTGCCGGACGGAAGGCGAGCATCCGCAGCAATACCATCTCCATGCCAGTGCGCGGGTCCGGTGCCAGTGGCAGGTCCGCTTGCCCCATCAGGGCGATCTGATAAAAGAGCTGGACGTCCTCCGGGGCCAGATCCCGCGCCAGGCCCTCCAGGATCTCGCGCTCCGGGTCGTCCGGGGCCAGGGTCGCCGGCACCTGCTGGAAGAGGGCGATGCGGTGCAGGAAACCCAATAACTCTTGCAATAGGCCGCCAAAGTCCGGCGTCAGTTCATGGATGCGCGCCACCTCGTCGAGCAGGCGGGCGCCATCCCGGCTGGCCAGGGCCGAGAGGAGATTGAGGCTCATGTCCCGCCCCACCGTGCCAAGCATGGCGCGGATATCCTCCGCCCCCACCCGGCCGCCACCGAAGGCAATGGCCTGATCCAGCAGACTGAGGCCATCGCGCATGCTGCCATCCGCCGCCCGCGCCAGCAGGGTCAGGGCCGGGTCCTCGAAGGGCACCCCCTCGAGGGTCAGGATGTGGGCGAGCTGGGCGCAAATCTCCTCTGGCACCAGGCGCTTGAGGTTGAACTGGAGACAGCGTGACAGCACGGTCACCGGCACCTTCTGCGGGTCCGTGGTGGCGAGCAGGAACTTGATGTGAGGGGGTGGCTCCTCCAGCGTCTTCAGCAAGGCGTTGAAGCTGCTGGTGGAGAACATGTGCACCTCATCGATGAGGTACACCTTGAAGCGGCCCTTGACCGGGGCGAAGGGGACATTGTCCAGGAGTTCGCGGGTTTGATCGACCCGGGTGCGGGAGGCGGCGTCCACCTCCAGCAGATCAACGAAACGCCCCTCGTCGATCTCGCGGCAGGAGGCGCACTGGCAACAGGGTGTGGAGCTAACACCCGCCTCGCAGTTCAGGGCCTTGGCCAGGATGCGCGCCAGGGTGGTCTTGCCAACGCCGCGGGTGCCGGTGAAGAGATAGGCATGATGCAGGCGATCCTGGTCCAGGGCATTGCCGAGGGCCCTTACCACATGGGCCTGACCGACCATATCCGCGAAGGACCGGGGGCGCCACTTGCGAGCCAGAACCTGATAGGACATGCCAGATGGATGAATGCTTACGGTTGGCGTTTGAGGATGCGGGAGTGTAACCCATGGCGCGCGGCGTATCACGCGCCAAGGCGGTAGCCCCGCCAGGAAAACCGAGGGTTAACGAGGATCAGAGGGGCCTGGTGGGGGCGGCGGGTCCCGCCAGCCACACCCCGGCACACACATCCACCGCTGCGGCTGCTCCCTTCCGGGCCTGACCGGGTTCACGGCTTGGCGTTGCGAGGGGACCGACGGGTCCGCCATCGAGGCCCGGCCTGGCCCTTGCCAAACCGGACCATCAAACTAACAAAGCCCGCCCCCTAAGACAAGCAGGAAAATATTGCCATGGCAGAGAGCATAGGGACACGGAGGTAAAGCGCCCCTTCTTATCATCCCCTGGCACCGGGCCAGGGCATCATCGCCCAGGAGCCGTAACTTGTGTGATAGGACCATTTGCGGCCCGGGGCCATCCATGCCAGAGTGATCGCGAGTCGCCTGCCAAGACCGAGGCCGTCATGAAGCCGGAAACACGCTACCCGGAACCCTCGCCGGAGACCCAGGATCAGTTGAACCAGCGGGTTGGCCGCCTGCACCTGTGGTTGCGCCAGGGTATCCAGCGCGATCACGTGGACCAGATCTTCGGCCGTGGCCGCAACTTCTTTCACATCGAGAACTGGTACTCGGTTCACGCCCTGATGCGCCTGGCCTTGCGCCTGACGGGTCTCTATGGCCGGGGTCGGCGCAACGCGACGGACATCCGGGTCCGGCACAACCTGGTGACCATTCCAGCCTTGCCCCCGCCCTTCCACGGATTGCGGCTGCTCCACCTCAGCGACATCCACCTCGACATGGACCCGGCGATCCTCCAGGCCATGATCGAGCAGGTCGCGGCGACGGACCACGATCTGTGCGTCATCACCGGGGATTTTCGCGCCCGCACCTTCGGCGATTGCCGTCCCGCCATCGACGCCATGGCGCGGCTGAGGCCCTACCTGGCGGGCCCCGTCTATGGAGTCCTGGGCAACCACGATTTCATCGAGATGGTGCCGGACCTGGAGTCCCTGGAGGTGCGGGTCTTGGTTAACGAGGCCCTGACCCTGGAACGGGACGGCGCCGTCCTGTACCTGGCCGGCATCGACGACCCCCATTATTACGGTGCCGATAACCTCGAAAAGGCCGCTGGGGGCATCCCGCCCGAGGCCATCGCCATCCTTCTCAGCCACTCCCCGGAAATCTACCGCCAAGCCGCCCTGGCCGGTTTCAAGCTGATGCTCTGCGGCCATACCCACGGTGGGCAAATCTGCCTGCCCGGCGGCATCCCCCTGACCTACAACGCCAAGTGCCCCCGCCGCCTGGGGCGTGGCCCCTGGCGCTGGGGAGAGATGCAGGGCTACACCTCCGCCGGGGCCGGATCCTGCGTGGTGCCCGTGCGCTTCAATTGTCCGCCGGAGATCACGGTGCACCGGTTGGCGGGGCCCATAGTGCAACCCCCTGTGGTTTAGCGCTTGTGATGGCCGATTCTGTCCATCAGGGCCATGAGCACGGAGGAGACGACAAAGGTCAGATGCAGAATGACACTCAATCGGCGGCGGGCTTTTTCTCCCCTGTCTTCTGTTCCGGCGCCTTCATGTCCCCGCCGCCCGCCTTGGATTCGGCTTTGCCGCCGCTATCCTTGGCTTCGCCGCCGGAATCCTTGCCGCCGCCATCGTGTCCGGCATCATGGAGGTTTTTCTTGCCGGTCCCTTTGAAATCCGTCTCATACCAGCCAGCACCCTTGAGCCGGAATCCGGCGGCGGAGATGAGCTTTTTCAGGGCCGGCTGGCCACATTGGGGACAGTCAACCAGGGGGGCGTCGCTGAGCTTTTGCAGGGCCTCCAGTTCGTGGCCGCACTGCTCGCAGCGGTATTCGTAGAAGGGCATCGGCATTCCTCGCACATCGCCATGGGCTTGAAGAAGGCGCCGATAGTAGGGCATCCGGCCGGGAAATCAAGGGGCCATGCCCATCGTACGCCAGGGATCGCCGGCCTGATGGCGACCCATGGGGGCGGTTCGATGGCATCCCCCACCCGTCCGCCCCGCGTACGGTCACCGGATTTTTAATGTCGCATCCTTAAAGACTCGCAACTTATTTTTGGCTCCAGGGTCTGATTCGCCCACATTCGATTTACCCACTAACAGGAGTTCGCCATGAAACCAGCCACCCCTCCCAGCCTGATGCCCGCATTGCTCACC
>JBFZDM010000258.1:0-2612 GCA_041307365.1 Chromatiaceae bacterium
GCGCCTTGCGTGACTACCAACCCCTGGAGCTGGTGGCCGTACGCCGCGCTCCCCAGGAGGGGCTCTATGATTGCTTGATCGCCCAGTATCACTACCTCGGTCCCGCCCATGGGGTGGGCGAGCAGGTGAAGTACCTGGCCTTCAGCCAAGGCCGCCCGCTGGCCTGCCTGGGCTTCAGCTGCGCCCCCCGGCACCTGGGTCCGCGCGACCGCTTCATCGGTTGGTCGCCCGCGGTACGCCGCGCCGGGGTGCATCTGTTGGGCTACAACACCCGCTTCCTGATCCTGCCCTGGGTGCGGGTGCCACACCTGGCCTCGCACCTGCTCGGGAGCGTGGCACGGCGCATTGCCGCGGACTGGGAGCGTCTCTACGGCCATCCGGTGCATTACCTGGAGACCTTCGTCGATCCCGAGCGCTTCCAGGGGACCTGCTACCGGGCCGCCAACTGGCAGATCCTGGGCCTGACCACCGGGCGGGGCAAGGATGATTTGACCCATCGCCCCAATCGTTCGCGCAAGCTCGTGCTGGGGCTGCCGCTGCATGCGGACTTCCGTCGCCGCCTGGGGGTGGCGGCATGAGCCGGCGCAAGCACAAGCCCACCCAGCGGCTGGCGGTCCCCATCGAGCGGCTCGAAGCCATCGTCGAGCGCACCCGCAGCGAGCCCTTGCCGGAGGAGGAATACACCATCCTCAAGGCCGCGATGGACACCCTGGCGCGTGTCACCGAGGAACTGGAGGCCAAGACCACCACCCTGCAACGGGTACGCCACCTGATCTTCGGTCCCCGCACCGAGACCACCGACAAGGTCCTGGGCAAAGACGCTCCAGCGGGCGCCGCCCCGCCCGACACTGGAACCGACCCGGGCGAGGCCGCCGATGGCGGTGACACCCCGGCGAAGAAGCCGCGCAAGGGTCATGGTCGCAACGGCGCCGCGCGCTATCCCCGCGCCCCGCGCATTGCGGTCCCTCACGCCAGCCTCCAGCACGGCGATCCCTGCCCTGAACCAGGGTGCACCGGGCGGGTCTATGTGCAGCGCCAGGAGCCCGCCATCCTGGTGCGCGTCACCGGGGTCGCCCCCCTGCAGGCGCATGTCTACGAGCTGGAGCGGCTGCGCTGCGGGTTGTGCGGCACGGTGTTTACCGCCGCGGCGCCGGCGGGGGTGGGCGAGACGACCTACGACGAAACCGCCACGGCCATGATCGCACTGCTCAAATACGGCAGCGGCCTGCCGTTTCATCGCATCACGCGGCTGGAAGCGGCACTGGCCATCCCTCTGCCGGAAACCACCCAGTGGGATGTGGTGCAACAGGGTGCCCCACGGCTCCAGCCGGCCTTCGACACGCTCGTCCAGCAGGCGGCGCAAGCATCGGTGGTCTACAACGACGACACCGCCATGCGCATCCTCAAGCTCACCGCCGCGGCCCGCGCCGAGGCGCTGCCCGCGGGTGCCAAGGCGGAGCGCACCGGGGTCTTTACCTCCGCGGTGGTGGCCGAGACCATCCATGGCCCCATCGCGCTGTTCAAGACCGGCCCCGGCCATGCCGGGGAACACCTGGCGCAGATCCTCGATCAACGCCAGGACCCGCAGCCCCCCATCCAGATGTCCGATGCCCTGGCCCGCAACACCCCCGCGGCCCATCCGACCCAGGCCGCCTCCTGCATCCCGCACGGCAGGCGCAAGTTCGTCGAGGTCCACGAGTCCTTTCCCGAGGAGGTCACCTTCGTCCTGGAGAGCCTGCGCCCGGTGTTTCGTACCGACCAGCAGGCCAAGCGCGATGGCCTGTCCCCCGAGGCGCGCCTGCTCCTGCATCAGCGCGAGAGCGGCCCGCGGATGCAGGCCCTCCACGACTGGATGGGCCAGCAGATCAAGGAACATCGGGTGGAGCCCAACTCGGGGCTCGGCCAGGCCATCACCTATATGCAGAACCACTGGGAGAAACTCACCCTCTTCCTGCGGGTGCCCGGCGCACCGCTGGACAACAACCTCTGCGAGCGGGCGCTGAAGAAGGCCATCCTCCATCGCAAGAACGCCCTGTTCTATCGCACCCTCAACGGCGCCAAGGTCGGCGACCTCTACATGAGCCTGATCTACACCGCCGAGCTCCACCGGGTGGGACCGTTCGACTACCTGGTGGCGCTGCTGCGCCATGCCACCGCGGTGGCCCTGGACCCCGCCGCCTGGATGCCGTGGAACTACACCGAAACCCTGGCCCGCCGCGCCGCCGAGGCCACTGCCACCGCGCCGCAGTGATTCCGGACCGGCCAACCGGCACCGTCTAAGGCCTCCCCCCACCCCTGGCCCAGGTCCCGACGACCACCGTCGGGGCCTCGGTCATGCCTGCAATGGGCTGTTGTGTCGTCCGCGACCAAAGGCGCCAGGTTCCCCCAAGCTCGCCACCCGCTACCCCACCACACGGGGCCAGCCTAGCGCCACGCCCTCACCGAGTACGCGGGGCTCCCACGCTACCGGACCCAGGACGGGAATTCATGCAGCCTTGCCGAAAGGACACGATCTGCCGGGATGGGGCCTGCTCCTGTCGCAGTTTCTGACGTTGTATCTGACCCCGGTGATCTATCTGTCCGTGGAGTGTTGGCGTGGGTTGCTCAAGGAC
>JBFZDM010000284.1:0-2630 GCA_041307365.1 Chromatiaceae bacterium
TCATCGTCCAGGCGCTGCAGAACCAGCCCATCACCCTCTATGGTGACGGTACCCAGACCCGCTCCTTCTGCTACGTCGACGACCTGATCGAAGGCTTCGTGCGCCTGATGAAGAGCCCCGACGACATCACCGGCCCGGTCAACCTCGGCAACCCCGGCGAGTTCACCATGATCGAGCTGGCCGAGACCATCCAGGATCTTACCGGTTCGCGTTCGCCCCTGGTTCACGAGCCCTTGCCGCAAGACGACCCCAGGCAGCGCCAACCCGACATCCGCCTGGCCAAGGAACACCTTGGCTGGGAGCCCGGGGTTCCCCTGCGCGAGGGGCTGCGGCCGACCATCGCCTATTTCGAGCAGTTGCTCCAGAAGCGGTAGAGCAGGGTGCTCGACAGGGGTCAGCCCCTCGGTCGGATCCGGGCTGGTCGTTGCGAAACCCGGCAAGACCCTCGCGGATGGATCAGCAAACCGGGTGCCGATGCGCAGCGACCTTCGCCTGAACTCAAGCATCCCGAGGCGGGTGGCCTGATGGAAGAACGAAACTCCAGCCGGATCTTTCATTGCATCCCCAGTCTCAACCCCCGGCACGGTGGCCCCTCGCGCACCGTGGTGGCGCTCACCGATGCCCTGGCGCAATACCCGGGTTTCGCGATCTGTCTCTTGAGTCAGGGTGCCTGGGAGGGTGCCACGATCCCCTCCGGCGAGCCAGATGCCACGCGGCGGGTCGTCACCAGCCGCTCCCGGTTGGCCTTGGCGCTGGGCCTGCCATTCCGGTCCGGGTTGCTGGGCGCCGGCTCTTCGGCGCGGCCCGCCCTCATTCATAGCCATGGTGTCTGGCACCCGGTCAACCACTGGGCCGCGCGGGCTGCCCGTGCCTGGGGCGTGCCGCTGATCATTCATCCGCGGGGCATGCTCGAGCCCTGGGCCCTGAGTCAAAAGCCAGTGAAGAAGCGGCTTGCCTTGCGGCTGTTTCAGCGGCGGGATCTCGATACGGCACGGGCCTTCGTGGCAAGCGCCGAGATGGAATACGAGCATCTGCGCCGCCTCGGCTTGCGTCAGCCGGTGGCGGTGATCCCCAACGGCGTGACCTTGCCGGCCACGACCCCCTTGGCGGTGGTGCCTGCCGGTAGACCGGGCGACCGCGAGCATGTGGCGCTGTTTTTGTCGCGCCTGCATCCGAAGAAGGGCGTGCTGGAACTGGTGAGGGCCTGGAGCCAGTTGGCCCTGGTGGGCTGGCGGCTGCGCATCGCCGGGCCCGACGAGGACGGGCATGGGGGCGAGGTGATGCGTCTGGTGGGGCAGTTAGGCCTGGAGGCCGTCATCGACTATGTCGGCCCGGTGGAGGGCGAACCGAAGGCGGCACTCTATCGCCAGGCCGATCTGTTCGTGCTGCCCACCTTCAGCGAGAATTTCGGCCTGGTCGTGGCCGAGGCCCTGGCCGCCGGGGTGCCGGTGATCACCACCCGCGGCGCCCCGTGGGCGGATCTGGAGACCCAGGGCTGTGGCTGGTGGATCGAAACCGGGGTCCCCCCCTTGGTGATGGCTCTGCGTGAGGCCATGGCACTGAGCGATGCCGAACGCCGGGCCATGGGCGAGCGCGGCCGAGCCTATGTGCGGCGTTTCGACTGGGATGTGATCGCCAGGCAAACCCTCGATCTGTATAGGTGGCTGCTCGGCCAGGGTGACCGTCCCGACGGCGTCCGGCTCGACTGACTAGCGTGCCTTGCCCAGGCGACGCCCCACGTACCTGCTAACGGACCCTGCCCGATGAACGTCATCCTCGGTTTCAATGCCTTCCATGCCGACTCCGCCGCCTGCCTGGTGGTGGACGGTCAATTGGTGGGCGCGGTGGCGGAAGAGCGCCTGGGCGAGCGCCAAAAGCACAGCCCGGCCTTTCCCGGCCATGCGATCCGCCGCCTGCTCGCCGACGCGGGTCTTCGGCTGGCGGATGTCACCCATGTCGCCCTGGCGCGGGACCCCAAGGCCAATCAGGCGGCCAAGATGGCCTATGTGGCCCGGCATCCCCTCGCGGCCGCCGGGGCCGTGGTCGAGCATCTGAGCCGCAATCGGCGCACCCAGGGCACCCTGGAGCAACTCGCCGCCATCTGCGACGAGGACCCGACCAAGGTCCGGTTCACGACGATTGGCGTCGAGCATCACCTGGCCCATATCGCCAGCGCCTACTATCTCTCGCCCTTCGAAGGGCTGACCGCCGGTTTCTCCTACGACGCCTCCGGGGACTTCGCCAGCATGATGGCCGCCCGTTGCGAGGGGACACGCATCGAGGTTCTGGACCGGGTCACCCTGCCGCACAGCCTGGGTTTTTTCTACACCGCCCTCTGCCAGTTCATTGGCTTTGATGAATTCGGCGAGGAATACAAGGTGATGGGCCTGGCGCCCTATGGCGAGGACCGCCATGGCGACCTGATGCGCGAGCTGGTACGGCTGGATGACCGCCACTGGTATCGGCTGGGGCAGGGGTATTTCGGCATGCACGAGGGCGGCGCGAGCGGGGCGGTGGACCTAACCCGCCGGATTGTCATGGGCCGCTTCTATACCGACCGCCTGATCACCGCCCTCGGCGCGCCGCGCCGGCGCGCCGATCCGCTCACCCAACGCGAGAAGGACCTGGCC
>JBFZDM010000291.1:0-2807 GCA_041307365.1 Chromatiaceae bacterium
CCCACCCCCGACGCCCGCAGCGGGGCAGGGACCCACCCCCGCGAGGACTTGAGGGCTGCCCGTCCAGTCTTGCCCGAATGAGGGCATTGGCTGGCGGTCCAAAAAATCACCCTTATCCGATGCCCGGCCCGTGCCCACGCCACTCGATTCAACCGTCGTCGTCCTCGACCCGCCATGACTAACCGCGCCTGGATCATTATTGCCTTCACGGTACTGAGCATCGCGGCGGCGTTTCTGCTGCCCCCCATGCCGCAACCCGTCGAATACCATGACTTTGCTGATCAGCGGGACCTGTTCGGGATCGCGAATTTCCTTGATGTCCTGTCCAACGCCGGCTTCCTGCTGGTGGGTATAGCGGGTCTGGTTGTCGTCCTCACGCCGCGCGCATCCTTTGAGCACAATAGCGAACGATGGCCATACGCCCTATTCTTCGTGGGCCTGACCCTGACCGCGCTGGGCTCGGGCTACTATCACCTCCTGCCGGACAATGAGCGTTTGTTCTGGGACCGTCTGCCGATGACGATCGCGTTCATGTCCCTGATCGCGGCCCAGATCGTCGATCGCGTCAGCGTCAGGGCCGGCCTCTTTCTGCTGCCGCCGATGCTGCTGATCGGAATTGCATCCGCCATCTATTGGCTGGTGACGGAGCGTGCCGGGGCGGGTAACGTCTTGCCCTACGGCGTCCTTCAGGCCTATTCGGTGGTAATGCTGCTCGCCATTGCCTGGCTATATCCGTCGCGCTATACGCGCGGCAACGACATCTACTGGGTATTCATGGCCTATATGGTGGCCAAGCTCCTCGAGGCCTTTGACAAGGAACTCTTCGCGGTCGCGCACCTGGTGAGCGGCCACACCCTCAAGCACCTGGCCGCGGCGATCGCGGGCCTGGTCGTTCTGCGGATGCTGACGCGGCGGCGCATGACTTAGTCACGGTTCAAAAATAACCGGTACATCCCTAGGTCGGGTTAGCGCCGCGTAACCCGACTTCGGGCCAGTCTTGTGCCACTTGTTTCTGAACCCTTCCTTATTTTCTTTGACTGAATGAGCACCTCCATGGATATCTAGTCCCGGCAAATCCAGGAGCGGCAAGACACCCCAACAGGGCCAATGAGCCGATCAGTGCCGGCGAGAAGCCATCGGACAGGCTATAGACCTCGGCAAGCGGGGTCACCCCCAGTAGGCGCGGAGTTTGCCCCCGACCCTCATCCTGGGTATCGCATCCGAGTTTCTGGTGTCCTGGTGGTTGCCCTTATACTGATCCGTCATCGAGTGATCGGTCGCCTTCACCGGCCACCCCATCCCGTCAGTTTGCCAATGCCGGCTGTGCCAGCCCCCAATCGCGGAAACCGCTCCCATGAACACGAGAACCCCAGAAACCAGCCGCCCGGTGGTGCCCATCGACCTCGCCCTGCAGGGGGGCGGCTCCCATGGCGCCCTGACCTGGGGGGTACTGGACCGGCTGCTGGAGGAGGACTGGCTGGTGATCGAGGGCATCTCGGGCACTTCGGCCGGGGCCATGAACGCGGCGGTGCTCTGTGACGGTTTTGCCCGGGATGGGGCCCGGGGGGCCAGGGCGGCGATGGCGGACTTCTGGCGCCAGGTGGCGGAGGCAGCCCGCTGGAGCCCCCTGCAAAGGACCCCCCTGGATAGGCTGATGGGGCGCTGGACCCTGGACCAATCGCCGGCCTTCATCGCCTTCGAACTCGCCGCGCGCATGATCTCGCCCTACGACATGAACCCCGCCGCCTTCCACCCCTTGCGCGACATCCTGGCCCAGTCCATCGATGTCAAGCGAGTGGCGGCTTCTCCCATCAAGCTGTTCATCACGGCCACCAAGGTGAGCACGGGGCGTGGCCGGGTCTTCCGCAACGCCGATATCTGCCCGGAGGTCCTGCTCGCCTCGGCCTGCCTGCCGACCCTCTTCCAGGCCATCGAGATCGAGGGCGAGGCCTACTGGGATGGGGGCTACGCCGGTAACCCGACCATTACCCCCCTGGTGCGGGAGTCCGACGCCCACGACACCATTCTGGTCCAGATCAATCCGGTGGAGCGCCTGGACACGCCGCGCAACGCCAGCGAGATCCATAACCGTCTCAACGAGGTCGCCTTCAACGCCCCTCTGCTCAAGGAACTGCGCATGATGGCCCTGTTGCGCCAGGTGGCGGACCCGGGTCAATGCGAGGGGGCGCGCTGGGCGGCGATGCGCATGCACCGTATTTCCAGCCCCCTGATGGTGGAGCTGGGCTATTCCTCAAAGATGAACGCCGAGTGGGAATTTCTTTGCCTCTTGCGGGACGAGGGCCGCCGCCAGGCCGGGGTCTTCCTGGAGCAACACGGCAACGACCTGGGCCGGCGCTCGACGCTGGACCTCGATACCTTTATCGACTGGGAATGAATCACGGGGCCTCCGCAGGGCGTTCCTTGCCCTTAGTGGCCCCAGAACTGAATGACGAGGGTTGAATCATGGCACTCTTGGGTATTTTGCACGGCCGCGCGCGCATCATCGGCTTTTCGCCCCCTGCCTTCGGACTCCTGGCGGGCATGGCCGCCCTGGCCGGGCAGGAAGCCCTGGCGGGTGATTTCGCCGCCTGCGCGGGTATCGCTGGCGACAAGGAGCGCCTGGCCTGTTACGACCGCGCCGCCCGGACGGTGGCCCCGCTAGCCGCCTCGACCCCTTCCGATGCCGCCAAGAGCCAGCCCATCACGGCGCCCGCCACCCTACCCGGGTCCGCGCCATCACCGGCCTTGGCCCACTCCACCCCTAGCGCCAGCTCCTTGCTCGGCACGGCCTGGGCGCTGAACCCCGA
>JBFZDM010000296.1:0-4621 GCA_041307365.1 Chromatiaceae bacterium
GTGCGACGAGGATACCTTTGTCCCCGCGGCTAAGAACACCGCCTTCTTTATTGAGTTCCGGATGGCTAAATTCTTGCTCAAAAACATTGAGTTGGATGAAAAGCCCGAAATTTTCCATCTCACCTGCGAACTCATGCCCCGCAACCCGGACGATGGTTTCCTGAAAGAGGTGATTACGCTGCGCCGGGCCCTGACCGAGGTGACCCGATTGATCGGTTGTAATCAGCTCGAGGAGGTTACTTAGGATGACAGGGGTTGTCTCCAATCCCCCAAACCCGTCAGGCGCGAGAAAGAGGGCTGAACCGCTTTTCTAGTTTCCAGACTGTCCGCGTGGCGTCCGCGCCTCGCGGAACCAGTAGGTTTATGCCGGTCGGTCAGGTATCTTCAACCGCGTTATGGTCTGGATGCCCCTTACCCGCGCTATTGTTGGCTCCGAGGCGGTGACGCTTCCGCCCCTTGTGAGCTATCGGCTGAGTCAAGCCAAGTTTCCTGAACACCCAATATCCCGCCGCGCCAAAAAGGACCAGCAGCAGGCACACGATCCAAAATCCCCACGGGCTTTTCTCACCAGGAATTCCGGCCAGGTTGATCCCCAGCAGACCGGTCAGCACACCCATCGGCAGGAATAACGCCGTGTAGAGGGACAATAGATAGAGGGCATTGTTCATCCGCTGGGATTGCAGATCCGCCAGGGCCTCCTGCAAGGCGCCACAATGCTCTCGCTGTCCCTTCAGACGTTCCAACCGGTCGTCGACCCACCCCGAGGCTTCCCGCAGCGTCGAGAGGGTTTCCTCCGGGCCTAACCGATGGCGGCCATACTCCAGGAGCAACTCGTGGAGCAGCGTGCGCTGTGGGGAAAGATGGCGGTGCAGGCGCAGCAGGTTGAGTCGGATCGTATTCAGCTCCCGCCCAAGGTGATCCACTTCCCGGGTGAGGATGCGTGTTTCCAGGAGATCCAGGGCCCCGCTGTTGTCGTCGAGCAAGGGGCCGAGGTCGCGGAAGAGAAGCAAGGCCAGGCGCCCAAGAAAATCGGCTGGCCCCTTGGGTCCGGCGCCGGCCATCAGATCGGAGTAGATCTCCCGAATGGCCGCCGGAACGGGTGACGCCGACGTAACCACCCGATTGCGCCCAAGCCAGACCTGGATGGAGGGCAACTCAGCCGGGAGCCCGCCGGGTGGCTGTTCCAGGCCCCGCAGGGTCATGAGGAGACCGTCCGCCACGGCGACCAGCCTTGCCTGTCCCGCCGGCTGTGCGAAATACTCCATTACCTTAGATGGAAGCTTCCCTACCTGGCTTAAGAGGAAATGGTCGGAGTCCCCTGGATGAAGGTGAACCCAGGTCAGCGGACCGATCGCCGCGGCGCCATCCGCCGTTTCGAGGGGCGCCGGCTGGGCACCACCCTTGGTATCGAAAACCACCGACCAGGGCGCTTCTGGCTGGGAGGGGGTTAAGGCACTGGTCGTCGTCATAGCTTTTCCTTGTCGGCTGGCACCGACCCCGCGACGCGGGTTCTCATGCCCGGTTTCATGGAAACCGAGGGTGGCGCTGACTTCTCGGCCCGAAATGCATCACCAAAGGCAGCGGCGAGAATTCCCGTGGGAATCGCGACGATCCCGATACCGGCCAGTGCGAATAGGCCAGCCAACAACTTACCGAGAACCGTGTGGGGAAACACGTCCCCGTAGCCCACGGTGGTGAGTGTTTCCAGGCTCCACCACAGGGCGCGCGGGATACTGCCAAAGGCCTCCGGTTGCACCGAGCCCTCGACGAGATACAGACCCACGGCCGCGGCCACCATCACCGCCAAAGCGAGCACCAGACCAATCAATAACTCCTCCCGGCGCGACATCACGGCGTAGCGCATGGCACCAAGAGCGGCCGATAGGCGGCCCAGGCGCGAATTCAGCAGGATCTCGACGGCCGTCACGAGCCGCAGAAAGGCCAGATCATTGGCGTCGAGGAAGCCGATCCACGGCGAAGCCACGAAGGGCAATACGGCCATGGCATCAATGATGACCCGCGGTTGTAAAAGAAACCTGATACGGCCTCTCAAGCCCCTGAAGCGCTCTGCCTCCCCCGCCGCCCAGATCCGTAGCAGGAGATCCGCGCAGAACAGCACGCCCACCACCAGATCGGCGACGCGGAACCAGCGGTGATAGGGGACGGCCAAGAGCGGTTCTGTTTCGCAGATCTGCACCGCCACGGCAAACAGTACCGTCAGCATGAACAGATGATTGACAGCGGATAAGCCCGTTGCCCGCGCCTCGGCATTCACCTGATGGAAGACCAGGGCGCGAGCACGCGCATAGAGGGAACTCATTCGGTTCTAGCCGTCCGCGGGTTTTGAGGGCAAAGCTCTTGAGTTTCTGTTGGCTGGCCGTGTTGTCACACCTATCGACCGAAGGATAACGGACATCGGATAGGAAACTCAACCTGCCCTTGCTGGAGATTGCGACCGGGAAGTCATGCCCGTGGCCAGATCCGACACCGGGGGGCCAACAGCCAGGCGACGACGACCCCACTAGCCGGGTCCGGCCGCATAACCGGAACCGAAGGAGCCCCACCCTGGCCGGAGGGGATGTCCGGACCGCCCGGATCGCCCCAAGCCGAGCCCGCCAGCCAAGGCCGGACAAAGCACTTGATCCACCACCTGATCAATCCGTGACCACAACCGCCGGGCTGCCACTTGCATCAGTGGCTTGGTCACGACCTCAACAACTTATCCACAGGTGGGCGCACAGGAATTGGGGATAGATGGGGCTAACGGCTGCCAGCCGTGGCGCTTTGGTGTATGTTGCGTTCCCATGAACACCAACTTTACCGATTTCGATCTACCCGAGGCCCTATCGAGAGGCCTGGACAAGCTGGGATTCAGCGAGCCGACCCCGGTCCAGCGGCTGGTGATCCCCCTGGCCAACAGGGGTTCCGACCTGCTGGTGACCGCCGCCACCGGGTCGGGCAAGACCATCGCCTTCCTACTGCCCATGATGAGGCGCTTTCTGGCCCAGCCGGCGCCACGCAAGGGCATCCGCGCCCTAATCCTGGCGCCAACCCGGGAATTAGCCTATCAGATCCAGGAGCATTTCCTCCAGATCGCCAGCTTCACCCGGCTCACCGCCGGGGTCATCGTCGGCGGCGTATCCGCCAGCCATCAAGTCGCCAGCTTGCGCCGTAACCCGGATATCCTCATCGCCACGCCGGGCCGGCTGCTTGACCACCTGGAGCGAGGGGCGACGGACCTCGGGGACCTGGAGGTGCTGGTGCTGGATGAGGCGGATCGAATGCTGGATATGGGCTTCGCCCCCGATGTGATGGAGATCATCCAATGCTGCAACCCGGAACGCCAGTCCCTGCTCTTTTCGGCGACCCTGCACCGATCCGGTCTCCAGTCCTTCATCGACGCGGCCTTGCGGGAACCCCAGCAGGTCCAGACGGACCATCACCGGACGACGGCGCCGGGCATTCATCACCAGCGCCTGCTGGCGGACGGCCCGGAACACAAGCGCGATCTGCTGCTGGCCCTGCTGGCCGAGAGTGAGGCCGCCAAGGCCCTGGTCTTCACCAACACCCGCGAGCAGGCGACGGCAGTGGGTAATTTCCTTGTGGGTAAGGGTCAGCGGGCGGCCAGCCTCCATGGGGAACTGGACCAGGCCGAGCGCAACCGGGTGCTGAACCTGCTGCGGGAGGGCCGGATCCGGATCCTGGTGGCCACGGACGTGGCAGCCCGCGGCCTGGACGTGCCGGGGATGGACCTGGTGATCAACTTCGAGGTGCCGCGCAGCGGCAGCGATTACCTCCACCGTGCCGGCCGCACCGGCCGCGCCGGAGGGGAGGGGCTCGCCATCTCCCTGGTGAGCCCGTCAGAGTGGAACCGCATGGAGAGCATTGGGCGTTACCTCCAACTGGAGTTGGAGCCCCTGGCCATCCAAGGGCTGGAGGCCCGTTTCTCCGGCCCAACCCGGTCGAAGGCGCCCCGGAAAAAGCCAGAGACCAGCCGGCCTAAGCCAGCGGCTGAGAAGGCGCCCAAGGTCAAGGAGCGCCACCGGGACCGCAAGAATATCGGCAAGCGGCGTCAGCCTTCGTCCCCGGAGGGGCAAGGGGGCACGGAAGGGGGCTTCGGCCCCCTGAAACGGCGGTAAAGCCGAATAGCCCCTATGCCCCCAGCCCGCCGGGCGACCAGGAGCCGGTCTGGGCTTCAGGCATTAGGTGGCCATGTCGCGGGTTCGCCCGGCGGGCCTGGCTGCTACCCCCGCACCCGCCACAAAAGCAAGGCCCCGATCAGGAAGATGACCAGGATGGGCAGCAACGACAGACGAGGGTCCCCTGTCAGGAGCGCCGTGACGCCCACCAGACCAGGCCCCAGGACTGCCGCGAACTTGCCCAGCATATTGTAAAAGCCAAAATACTCCGCCGAGCGCCCCGGCGGTACGAAGCCAGCGAAGAAGGAGCGGCTGAGGGCCTGGATGCCGCCCTGTACCAGGCCGATCACCACCGCCATGACATAAAATTCCTCGACCCTGGTCATCCCCGACGCCAGGATCACCACCAGGGCATAGACGCCAATGGCCAGCAGGATGCCACGTTTCGCCCCCCAGCGTTCGCCGAGCCAGCCGAAGACCAG
>JBFZDM010000304.1:0-3068 GCA_041307365.1 Chromatiaceae bacterium
TCTCGGCCCTGTTGGACCTGGCGGCGCAGGTCCTGGACCCGGTGATCGACTGGTTCGGCATGGTCCGGCTGGACCTGGATGGCCCGGCCGTGGCGCTGCTGCACTACCCAGGCTTCTTTGACGACCCCTTCCCGGCCCTGGCGGCGAGTTGGCTAGTGGACCCGCAGGCCGGGACCGCGACCCTGCGAACCTATGCCGATTCCCTCAACCCGCCCATCCTGCACCGCAAGGAGCTGTTGCTCCCGGCGGACCACCCGCGCCGGGCGGAGTTCGCGGCCCTGACCGAGGCGTGCGAGGCCATCGGGCTCTTCGACGAACCCACGCGGATCGGTCACCGGCGCCAGTGGCTGGATCTGGTGCGGGAGAAGGGCTATCGCATCGTCGGTCATGCCCTGATCCCATTGGGCAACGCCGAGGGCGGGGAGGGTGATGCCGAGGAGCCACCCGAGGACCTGACCCGCTTCGGTCAGGGGCAGGCGGCGCGCCAACTCATTGCCTGCGGGGAGACGCAGGCGCGGACGGGGATGCCCAACCTGCCCCGGGAGCCGGGCAGTTTCTCGGCCCTGTTGGACCTGGCGGCGCAGGTCCTGGACCCGGTGATCGACTGGTTCGGCATGGTCCGGCTGACCTACGGCTTCTGCTCCCCGGAACTGGCCCGCGCGATCCCCGGGCGCATCGACCCCAAGCTCGACCAGCATGCCGCCCACGAGCGCAACCGGCGGGGCTTGCCCATCTGCCCGCGCCTGGGGGCGGCGGCGGACTTCATCGTGGACGATGAGGATATGCTGGAGGTAGCCCGCTGGGTGGTGGCCAACACGCCGTTCGACCGGCTCTACTTCTACGGTTCGGACCTGCCCATTCATGTGAGCTTTGGGCCGGATCACAGCCGCCAGGTGGTGCGGATGGTCCCGGCGGCGGGCGGGCGGCTGGTCCCGAGGGTGGTGGAGATCGCACACTTCTTGGAGGGTGGGCGATGAGCTATCGAACAACGGCACGCCCATCGGCATCTGATACAGGATGCTGGAGGCATATCGCATCCCGATGGTCGGCCTGGTGGACCACCCGGGCGGCTATCGCAGCGGGGGGAGGGTGTGATGGCGGGGGCCGCACTACCAGGCGATCCGGGAGAGCACTGACCAGGCCATGGCGACGCCCTTTGTCGCGTTCATGCTGGACATGGGGTCCACCTTAGTGGGCTGTCCTCCAGGGTAGCCGTGGATCATCGATGGCACCGGTCGCGCACAGGGCATGCGGGTCAATCGCTCTGACCTCGCGCCGCAACTGCATTTCGGCGTCGACGGGATCGACCACCTGCGGAAACAGCCGGGAAGGCTTGACGGGTTGGGCTAATTGCAGGGCAACACGGATACGTTGACAGCTCATGGCCTGAGCCGCCCATTCCTTCTCAACCTGATCATTGGCTCGCGTTCGTGCTGTCGCCAACCCTGCCAAGGTGGCCCTGATTTTCGCTGCCATTTCGGCAAAAACGCTGACGGGCTTGCTGCGCCGGTGTCGCCGATAGTCCTTTATTTCAATCAACCACAGCGTACCATCCTCGGCCAACGCCACGGCATCCACGCCCTTTGAACCCCCCGCGAAATTTTGAAACTGGTTGCGATGAAATGCCGAATCGTCATATTTCATCACCCACCAGCCGTGCGGCATATCAAGCCGCAGGCCATCGATCATTGCGGTCTGGCTCATGCTCCAGCTTCCAGGTAGCGATCGCTTTGGAGCAGGTTTTCATCCAGTAATATCAGCGGATCAATGGCGGTTAGGTCATCGCCTTGACTCACGACCGCCTGGGTGCGTTGCAATCCCAAACCGAAATAGCGCACTCCGGGATGACTCACTTCCCCTTGGCTCATGGTTAGGATTGCAAACTCGCGTAGCAAAAACAGACTATGGGTGGCCAGAATGACCTGAACACCTAAACCCGTCAGTACAAAGAGCGCCTCAGCGAGCAGCTTGATCGCCGCCGGGTTGAGATTGGCCTCCGGCTCGTCCCAGAACACCGTACTGCCGCGCTCGATCACGCCGTAACGCAGGAGATAGATCAACATCGCCAGCTTGCGATGCCCTTCGGCCAGTAACTGAGACTCCAGGCGTGAGCCGTCGGCACGTTCAAACACCAAATCGCCGTTATCCAGTTTCAGATCCCCACCCAACAACTTCTGAATGCGTTGCATCACCTCAGGAAAAATGGAGGAGACCTGGCGCGGCTCTAACGTGGACATGGCAACGGCAAGGTCACGGTAGGTTTCGTCCAGCGGAAACTCCCGGTATTTCTCGAACAGCCCGATCAGGCCTTTGAACAGGGAGACCATCTCTTTGCTTGGCACAAACACCTGCTGGGGCAGGAAGGCATTCATGGCAGCCGCATCCGGCACGATCTCTGGTACCACCTTGGCCTTGAGTGTCCCTGACGTAGCCTTGGTCCGCTGAATCTGGATATCCCAGGGCATGTTCTCCGGCAGTCCGGGCGATGCGAAAGGGGGCTCATTGGGCATACGAATCTGCACGGTCGGAATATGTCCGCTAACCTCGGCCATCAATCTTGCGCCGCTCCTGTATCCTTGACGGACCAGCATGCCCAGGTCAGACACCCTGAACAGCCCCACCAGACGCTCATCCAGATAGGATTCCGCCCGTTGCGTATTCACCCTTGTACGCTTAGCCGTCAAGTCTGACCAGGCGCGGCAAAACAGATAGCCGAGCTTCAGTACATGCGTCTTACCCGTACCGTTATCGCCCACGATAACATTCAGTCCCGGCGAAAACTCGAATTGGGCATCCTGAAAGACCGTGAATTGCTGGATGTGCAGTGACTTCAGCATGAACGAACCCCTCAAATGTCCAGTTGCGTCTGTGATCCAAGGATGCCCGCATCCGCCGCGGCTCGTTCAATGTCAGACCAAGCCGTCACCAACTCGTTGTAAGCGCGCATCCTCGGCCCAGCCCTTGCGCTCGCAGAGCGTGTAGCTGTCAAGCCCCGAGCGATCAGACCCGGGACTCCTGCCCGCCATTGTGTTGGATCTGGGCTTGGTCCACTCCACCCCGCACGCTTG
>JBFZDM010000355.1:0-4374 GCA_041307365.1 Chromatiaceae bacterium
TCCGCGCTGTTGGAACGCCGCTAGCAGGTATGGAATATTGATCGGAGTCTCAAAAACCACCAGCGGAAGCTGGTGGGTTGGAGAACGGGGGGACTAAACCCCCGACTGAAAGAGAAGGCGGCTGAAAGCCGGTGGTTTGGACCACGGGCCGTGCGCCCGTCGGGCGGGCTAAAGCCACCTTATGGAAACCAATCTTGAAGATGCATATTAGAATGCGTTAATATATCTCTTTCTTGGCCCTGATCGTCGTTCTCGCCACCTTGCGCGGGTGGCACCCTTACGGGGTGTAAACAGTGTTGACCATGTTTCGGAGATGGCGCGCGCTGGTGGCGTGACGGTGTTTTCAACCTATTCGCCCTTGTTTCTTTCAGGAGATATTCATGTCCATTGAGCGTGCCCTGTTCGCTTTCGGCGGGGTCATGGTGATGCTCACATCGCTATTGGCCCTGTTCCACCATCCGGCGTGGACCTGGTTCACCCTGTTCATCGGCTTCAACTGTCTGCAAAGCTCTTTCACGGGCTTCTGCCCGCCGCGCGCGATCTTCCGCAAGCTCGGCCTGAAGAGCGAGCAGGAAATCGCCCTCGCAACTAGTTGACACCAAGTCTTTAACCATTGATCTCATAAAGAGTCCCCCTGCCCCTCCTCTCCAGGGGGAGAGGGGGAGGAGGAATGGCTTCGGCCCAAATTTCCACCCTATGTCAATCGTCCACGGAACTTGCCCACAGGCCATGCATGCCCGCGCCCGTGACCTCTACCTCACTACCGTTCAGTACATCTCGGCAAATAAAGGCCAAAAGGTGTTCTAGGGCCAAGGATCTTGGGACCCATGAACGAGACGAACTCAGGGAGGGGGAAAGGGCCGGAAGACGGCCCTCAGCGGGCGCGATAGGTGATGCGGCCCTTGGTAAGATCGTAAGGGGTGAGTTCCACCGTGACCTTGTCCCCGGTGAGGATGCGGATGTAGTGCTTACGCATCTTCCCCGAGATATGGGCGGTGACCACGTGGCCATTTTCCAACTCCACGCGAAACATGGTGTTGGGCAGGGTATCGACCACCGTACCCTCCATCGAAATAACGTCTTCTTTAGCCATGGATCTGGATCGTTCCGCCTTCCGGGCGTTCCTCTGCTGAAAAACTGCCAAAGTATAGCACAGGGCCCTGGCGAGCCAGGCAGATCCCTGTCGCCCTTTTGTAGTGGTCCCACCGTGCCACACTAGCCCTGATGCCGGCATATCAATGGAGATGCCGACCCTGCTGGCACGATGGGCGATCTCGCCAGACTCGGCCGCGGGACACTCAGGGAGAGCCCTCCATGAATTCCAGGGCATTGGCATCAGGGTCCCGGCAAAAAAGGGCGGGACGACCCGAGCGGCTTCGAGTGAAGGGTATTCCGGCCTTTTCCAGGCGATCCACGATCTGGCCGAGATCGCGGACCACCAAGGCGAGGTGCCGGTCCCGGCCGCCATGTTCCGGCCGGCCGATCAATGGGTCGGGATTGGGGACCTGCAGCAAGTGGATCTGGTGATCACCAACCCGAAGCCAGGCGCCGGGAAAGCCAAGGTCAGGACGGTTGGCGGCCACTTCCAGCCCGAGCAGATCCCGATAGAAAGCCAGGGCTTGGGCCGTGTCGGCGACGAGGAGGCTGGCGTGGTGAATCCCCGTGATAGTTGGCATGGATTGATTCCTGCTAGGTGTCGTTGTGTCGCGATAGGCCCGCGCGGGACTGATATACTAAGTCGCTTTCGTTTCCAGGCGGCAAGCCCAGCATCCCGATGAATCCTGATCTGGCCCGGCTTCAATCCTACCCCTTCGAAAAGCTGGCCGCCCTCAAGGGGGGCATCCAGCCCCCGGCGGGTCTGGGTCCCATCGCCCTGTCCATTGGTGAGCCCAAGCACCCGACGCCGGACTTCATCGTGGAGACCCTGATTGCCCATCTCCACCTGCTGTCCGCCTATCCCTCGACCCGAGGACTGCCGGCCCTGCGCCAGGCCATCGCCAACTGGCTGACCCGGCGCTTCCGTCTGCCCGCCGGCAGCCTGGACCCGGAACGCCAGATCCTGCCCCTCAACGGCACCCGCGAGGGCCTCTTCGCCTTTGCCCAGGCGCTGGTGGACCGAACCCGTGCGCCTTTGGTACTGATGCCCAACCCCTTCTATCAAATCTACGAGGGCGCCGCCTTCCTGGCGGGGGCAGAGCCGCGGTACCTCCCCTGTCTAGCGGAACAGGGATTCATTCCCGATTTCGCGGCCGTGGACGCGGACACCTGGCGGCGTTGCCAAATCCTCTACCTCTGCTCCCCCGGCAACCCCACCGGGGCCGTTATCCCGAAGGAAACCCTGCAAGGGCTGATCCATCTGGCGGAGGAATTCGACTTTCTCCTCGCGGCCGACGAGTGTTACTCGGAACTCTATTTCGAGGAGTCGGACCCGCCAGTGGGCCTGCTCCAGGCAGCGGCGGCCATGGGCCACTTGGATTATCGGCGCTGCCTGGTCTTTCATAGCCTGTCTAAGCGTTCCAATGTCCCCGGCCTGAGATCCGGCTTCATCGCCGGTGACGCCGAGGTCATCGACCGTTTTTTTCATTATCGCACCTACCACGGCTGCGCCATGCCGGTCCAGCATCAGCACGCCAGCATCGCTGCCTGGCGCGACGAGGCCCATGTCGTCACCAACCGCTCCCTCTACCGCGCCAAGTTCGACGCCGTGCTGGAGATCCTGGGGGAAATCCTGGAGGTATCCCGGCCGGACGCGGGTTTCTATCTCTGGCCCGTGACACCCATCCCCGACACGGATTTCGCGCGGGACCTCTTTGCCACCGCCAATGTCAGCCTCCTGCCGGGATCCTATCTCTCACGCGAGGTCGATGGCCTGAATCCAGGCGCCGGCCGCGCCCGTCTGGCCTTGGTCGCCCCCCTGGACGAATGCGTCGAGGCCGCCTGGCGTATCCGCCGTTTTGTCGAATCCCTCTAAAAAGCCATCAACATCACCTTCTGGAGTAACCCCATGAGCGACAACCGCCCCATCATCGAAGAGGCCTTCGATCGCCGCGCCAACATTACCCCCCGCAATGTCGAGACCCTGGTCCGGGACGCTGTCCTGGACACCATGGATCGCCTCGACCGCGGCGAGATTCGGGTAGCGGAGAAGCGCGACGGCTCCTGGGTGGTGAACGACTGGATCAAGAAGGCGGTGCTACTGTCCTTCCGTATCGAGGACAACTGGTTCATGAAGGGTGGCTTCACTAATTATTACGACAAGGTCCCCTCCAAGTTCCAGGATTACAACAGCCGCGATTTCCGCGACGCCGGCGTACGCGTGGTGCCGCCGGCCACGGCCCGGCGCGGCGCCTATATTGCGCCGGGCTGCGTCCTCATGCCCTCCTACATCAATATCGGCGCCTATGTCGATTCCGGCGCCATGGTGGATACCTGGGCCACCGTCGGCTCTTGCGCCCAGATCGGCAAGAACGTGCATCTGTCCGGTGGCGTCGGCATCGGCGGTGTCCTGGAGCCTGTTCAGGCCGCGCCCACCATTATCGAGGACAATTGCTTCATCGGAGCCCGCTCCGAGATCGTCGAGGGGGTCATTGTCGAGGAGGGCGCCGTCGTCTCCATGGGTGTGTATATCGGCGCCAGCACCAAGATTTATAACCGCGAGACCGGCGAGGTCCTCTTTGGCCGCGTCCCCGCCGGCGCCGTCGTCGTCCCCGGCAATTTGCCCGCGAAGGATGGCAGTCACAGCCTCTATTGCGCCGTCATCATCAAGCAGGTGGACGAGCGTACCCGGGGCAAGGTGGGCATCAATGAGCTGCTGCGGGATATCTAGGACCATGCCCGGCATTCCGCCGATACCAATACCATGATTCGACTGTACGGCATTGCCAACTGCGACACCATGAAGAGGGCGCGGCGCTGGCTCGACGAGCATGGCGTCGCCTACGATTTCCACGACTATAAGCGGCATGGGCTGGATGAGACCCGTCTGCGCGCTTGGGTCGCCGAATTGGGCTGGGAGAGACTGGTCAACCGCCAGGGCATGGTGTGGCGCAAGCTGCCTGTGGATGTTCGCGAAGGCCTGGACGAGGAAGCCGCCATCCAGATCATGCTGGCGAAGCCCAGTATCATCCGCCGGCCCCTGCTCGACACAGGCCAGGCCCGGCATCTGGGCTTCTCCGAGGCGGCCTATGCTGAGATCTTCACACCATGACGCCCACGCTCGAATTGGCCCACGAACTCCTGCGACGCCCCTCCGTCACCCCGGAGGACGGGGGCTGCCAGGCCCTGATCGCCCAGCGCCTCGCCGCGGTGGGTTTCCGCGTCGAGTTCATGCCCTTCAACGCGGTCACTAACCTCTGGGCGCGGCGGGGCGACAGT
>JBFZDM010000360.1:0-6480 GCA_041307365.1 Chromatiaceae bacterium
TCGCCAAGGCCCTCGGGGCATCCCCCTATCCTTTCGCCATGATTGTCGCCCTCGGCGCCTCCGCCACCTTCATGACCCACATCTCCCCCGTCAACATCCTGGTCCAAAGCAAGGGCAACTATGGCTTCATCGACTTCGTGCGCATTGGCTTGCCCCTGACCCTTATCATTGGCTTTACATCCGTGTTCCTGGTGTCCTGGTTGTTGCCCTTTTACTGATCCGTCCTCGTGCGCCCGGTCGCCGTCACCGGCCACCCCATCCCGTCGGTTTGCCAATACCGGCCGTGCCAGCCCCCCATCGCGGCACGCCACAACGGTGCCTCGCCGTAGAGGGTCGGCGTTACCGCGACGCTCCGTCGGTCGAAGAGCGGCACCCCCAACTCCTCCTCCAGACTCTGGATACTGCGTGACAAGGCGGGCTGCGACAGATGCCGCGCCGCGGCAGCCCGCTGGAAATTGCCGTGATGGCTGAGCGCCAGGGCATGGGCCAATTGTTGTAATTTGATCATGGTGCGCCAAGGGTATAATGAACCGCTTATTCAATTCTCAACGGATTTATCCGGACTGAAGCATGGGACTCCTGGGAATTCTGCTCGGCCTCGCCCTCCTGATCGGCTTTGCGTACCGGGGCTGGAGCGTGCTTCTGCTCGCCCCGGCCGCTGGCATGGTCGCCGCCCTTTTCACCAGCGAGCCCCTGCTCGCCCACTGGACCCAGACCTTCATGGGCAGCGCCGCCGGTTTCCTGGCCCAGTTCTTCCCCCTCTTCCTCCTCGGTGCCCTCTTTGGCAAACTGATGGACGATAGCGGCTCGGTCACCGCCATCGCCCATTTCATGAGCGCCAAGCTGGGTCCGCGCCGCGCCGTGCTGGCGGTGGTGCTGGCCGGCGCCCTGGTGACTTATGGCGGCGTCAGTCTTTTTGTTGCCTTCTTCGTGCTGGCACCCATGGCCCAGGCCCTGTTTCGGGACGCCCGCATTCCGGGACACCTGGCGCCGGGGGCCATCTGGCTGGGTGCCGCGACCTTCACCATGTCGGCCATGCCCGGCACCCCGGCGATTCAAAACGCTATTCCCATGCCCTTCTTTGGCTCCACGCCCTTCGCCGCGCCGGGCCTGGGGCTGATCGCCTCCGTCATCATGCTGGTCTTCGGACTCTGGTGGTTGGGTCTGCGTGTCGCCAAGGCGCAGCGCCAGGAGCCGGGTATTAGCGACTTTCCGGCCCAGACCTCTGCGCCAGATATGGCGGCGGAGGACCCCCTGGTGCGGGAACGTTCCACCATCGTCCAGAACTTTGACCCGCCCGAGATGCACCACGGCCATCGCAGCACGGACCTACCCTCCACCCTGGTGGCCTTCCTGCCGCTGATGGTGGTGATCGGGGTCAATCTCCTCATGTCCCTGCTGGTCCTGCCCAGGCTGAACCTGGATTTTCTGGCCGAGGAGCGCTGGGGCCCCACCTCGCTCCAGGCCGTTGGCGGTATCTGGTCGGTGCTCATCGCCCTGTTCGCCGCCATCCTGGTCTTGCTGGCGCTCAACCCGCGCCGCCTGACCCAGGTCCGCGAAAGCATGGACGCCGGCGCCAACGCCTCCGTGCTGCCGGCTCTGAGCGTCGCCAGCCTGGTCGGTTTTGGCGCCGTGGTCGCCGCCCTGCCCGCCTTCGAACTGGTGCGCGCTTGGGTGCTGGCGATCGAAGGCGGCCCCCTGGTGTCCCTCGCCGTCTCCACGAATATCCTCGCGGCCCTCACCGGCTCGGCCTCCGGCGGCATGACCATCGCCCTGGATGCCCTGGGCGCCACCTACCTGCAAATGGCCAACGACATGGGCATGGATCCCGGCCTCCTGCATCGCGTCGCCGTCATCGCCTCGGGCACCCTCGATAGCCTGCCCCACAACGGCGCCGTGGTCACCCTGTTAGCCGTGTGCGGCGTTACCCACCGGGACAGCTATCTCGATATCGTCATGGTCGGTATACTCGGCGCCCTGCTGGCCTTGGTGGCCGTCATCGTCCTGGGGACCCTGTTCGGGTCTTTTTAATTTCCTTACATCAAGAGGAAAAATTCCTTCCTGGGCAGCCAGACCGAGGTCATGCCGGGCCCCCACCCAGGCGCCAAGGCATGAGCCAACCGCCGCGGTGTGATCGTGATGCGCAGGCGGTGTCATGGTCAGGCAGATAATGCGTTGGACAAGCCACTTGTTTTGCCCGATGATTTGGGCTCAACGACTGGCCATGGTCATGGTCATGGTGCTTAAGGGTCGATCCCGAGAGTCTGAAAATTGACCTTGATCGCGGAGTAGCCTCCGTTTTATCGGACCCATCCGCCCCCGGCGGGCAAAGCCGGTATCCTTGCCCCCGGTCCCTCGACCGGTAATCCAGCGCCACCCACCAGCCGTCTCAACCTCAAGCCAACCAGGAGCCATCTTCCATGAGCCTGAAAATCCGTTATCCCGTCGCCATTGCCGCCCTCCTCGCGACCCAAGCCTTTGCGCCCGCTTTTGGCGCCCTCGATGATCAGTCCTTCAACTATGAAACCGCAAAGGACTTGATAGCAGTCTGCTCCAGTGACGCGGAGGCCGCGGCCTTCGGCTGCCGCGCCTTTCTCGAGGCTACCGTGCAGTACCACGATGCGGTCAGCGATCGCAAAAAGATGAAGCCGTTAATTTGCCCCCCCCAGGGGACCACGGTTATTCAGGCTCGGGAGGTCTTCCTCGCCTGGGGCCAAAAGAATGCCAAAAACGCGGTCTACATGAAGGACCTGCCCGTGGTCGCCGTGGTACGTTCCCTGGCCGCGGCATTTCCCTGCAAATAACCGCCACTTGCTCGCTACCCGAGCCCCTCTGGCGGATACGCCCTGCCCAGTCCATTTACTGATAATTGGAGCAAATTCATGAAGCCCATTACCTGCGTCCTGCTGGCCGCCACCTCACTCCTCCTGATGACCGCCTGCGGTGATACCTCCCGTTCCCGTGTCGCCAGTGGCACCGCTCTCGGCGCCGGCACCGGCGCCATCATCGGTTCTTTTAGCGGCAATGCCGGCCAGGGCGCCCTGATCGGCGCTGGCGTCGGCGCCTTGGGCGGCGTCCTCGCGGACGAACACGCCCGCGGCAGCTTCAGCAACTGACCACCTCGGGCCAGACAGGACGACCCGCGGCTGGCGGGTCGTCCTGCTTTTCTCCTGGCAACCGCTCCGGACCAGCAACCCTTCTCCAGCAAGCTGTCGGACTTCCGGTGCACGCAGGCCAGGTTGGACAAAAAGTGATCGATTTCGCTTCTCCTGCGCGAAATCCGAAGCACTTGATCCCGATAAAACCTCAAATTGCCGCGTAGCGACGCCTCGCGGGGCTAAATCCGACCGGCTCCTGGTGTCCTGGTGGCACCCGACAAAGACGATTATTTTTGCTTTCCGTACCTCCATGTTTCGACGCCTGCTTGCCTCGACCCACTTCATCACCTCCATGTTTCGCCGCCTGCTTGCCTCGACCCGCTTTATCATCCTCCTCCCCATCGTCGGCACCTTCCTTGCCGCCTTGGGGCTCATGGTTTTCGAGACGATTGCCCTGGTCGCGAGGCTGCTCGATCTCATTCAGGGCAGGGCCCTCTCGACCACGGACGTTAAGGCCCTGGCGGTTGGACTGATCGAGGTAGTGGATGTTTTTTTGATCGCCATCGGCATGTACATGATCAGCATCAGTCTTTACACCCTGTTTGTGGACGATACCTTGCCCTTGCCACGCTGGTTGATAGTTACAAGCCTCGAAGCGGTGAAAGCCAATCTGGTCAGCATCGTTATCGCCGTCCTCGCGGTCTTGTTTTTGCACGAGGCGGTGGCCTGGGAGGGGGGGAGCGATATTCTCGCCTTGGGAGCGGCCTTGGCCCTGGTCATAGCCGCGCTCAGCCTGTACCTGAACGTTAAGGGTAAACCCTGATCCCCGAGGGGGTCCGTGCCCTGGACACCCGCATGAAATGGAGACGCTGCTCAAGGTCTGATCAAAAGCCGGTGAAAGCCCGCCCAGTGCAAGCCTGGCCTTGCCCATGGACGCCCCGAGGACTAACATCCCGCCATCCGCGCGCCCTTTTTCCCTAACCTGGCTTCGACCTGACATCGGCTGGATTGGGATAGACCCATCCTGCCCAAGTTACCCTGACCCATAGCCCGCCCCTGGCGGCCGAGGAAACGCATGTTCAAGAAAACACTGGACGATCCCCAATACGACAAGATCGAGAGCCTGGCCACTAGTTTCCAACGCACGGGACGGACGGGATTCTGGTCGCAACTGGTGCTTGGCACCTTCCCCGTGGCGGTCATGATATTTGTCTTTTTCTTCTCCGGCACCCTGTCCGGCACCCGCTCCGGGGTTCCCATCGTTGAGTGGCTGACGCTGGCCAACATCCTCATCCTGTTCTTCACCACCTTCTGGTTCCATCGTTATCGCGCCTTGGGCAGGCGGATTGCCGACCCCGCCACCCGCCCATCGGCCGAGGAAGTGGCCGGCAAAGTCTGGACCGGTCTGGTGGCGAGTAGCCTGGGTGTCCTCTTCTCCATCCTGGTGATGCTCTTTGATGTGGGCCAGATCTTCTTCTACTTCCTGACCGCGCCCCAGGGTGGCGTGCCCGCCATCCAACTGGATGGGGCGACCTTTGTCTCCGCCATCGATCTGGCGAGCCTCATGGCCCTGGTGATGACCATGGCCGCCGAGGTGCTGATCACCATGATGGGCCTCTGGCTGCTGTTCCGTACCAGTCGTGCCTACGCGACCGCGAGCCACGCCCAGCCTTGAGACGGCGCAGGATACCAGCCTGTCCCAGCGCGGCTTTTCCAAGGGCGTCTCGCCGCGGGCGATCATGACAGACCCAACTCCAGCAGGCCGGTGGCGCTGGCGGCGCCCCTTGGCCCTCGCCATGGCGGCCCTGTTCGCCTTGGCGGGGACCTGGACCTGGTGGGCGGAAAGCAATCCCGGCGCCGAGCGCCAGCTCCGCCACCTAGTCAGCGAAAAACTCCATGACTGGTTCCCCCAGGCCATGGCACCGGACGATGGTTGGCATGGCATCCATCGGCGCGACCAGGGGACGGCGCCGGCCGCGCCACCGGTCCTGCTGATCCATGGCCTGGACGAGCCCGGCGACATCTGGGATGACCTGGCGCCGGCCCTGGCGGAGGCCGGGATGGCCGTCTGGGAGTTTCGCTATCCCAACGACCAGGACATAGCGCGCAGTGTCGCCTATCTGGCCGGGAAATGGCCTGAATTGCCCAGTGGCCAACCCCTGGCCCTCATCGGTCACAGCATGGGTGGCCTGGTGGCGCGGGAGTTCGTCTCCCATTGGCGGCATCCGGTCGGGACCCCACCCCTCGTCGGGGGGGCGCCCGTCGGCGGGGTCATCCTGGTGGGCACCCCCAATCAGGGCTCGGAATGGGCGCGGTTGAGGACCTGGCTGGAATGGCGTGATCACCTCGCCAGCGAGCGCCCGCGCCAGCTCGACCCTCTGGCCGGGCTGAGGGACGGCCTCGGCGAAGCCAAGATCGATCTGCTTCCCGGCAGCGATTTCCTTAATGCCCTCAATGCCCGCCCCTGGCCGCCAGGGGTGCCCCTGGCCATCATCGCCGGACGGCTGATCGAGCCCGCCGCCGATCGACTGGCGGATCCGAAGTCGGCGGCGGGCGCGGCCGGCGCCACTGAGTTCACCGCCGGGCTCGAGGACTGGAACATGGACATGGGCGCGATCCTGGGGGATGGTCTGGTGAGCCTGGAATCCGCCCGGCTAGCCGCCATCGAACCCCTGGTGGTGACCGGCTCCCACCGCGGCATGATCCGCCGGCCCCACGCGGGCGACGAGGAGCCACCGGCTATCGCCCCCATCCTCGCTATCCTGCGGAATTGGTTTAACATGGCCATCCTTGACCATCTTCCACCCTAGGCAAACCCTTATGAGCAATTTCTGGGATATTCTCCAACTCATCGCCTCGACCTTCCTGTTCGTGGCCTATCTCATCGTCCTCTTCCATGTCATCATTGATCTATTCCGGGATCCGAAACTGAGTGGCGGCTATAAGGCCCTCTGGGTCGTTGGCCTCTTGTTCATCCCGGTTCTGACCGCCCTCCTCTACCTCCTCGTCCGTGGCGGCGGCATGGCCGAGCGCGAACGCGCCGTCATCGCCCAGGCCAAGTCCGACGCCGACGCCTATATCCGCCAGGTCGCCGGCAAGTCCCCGGCGGAACAGATCGCCGACGCCAAGGCCCTGCTCGACGCCGGCACCCTCACCCCCGAGGAATACGAAAGGCTCAAGGCCAAGGCACTGGCCTGATCGCCCTGGCCCCATGGACTTTGCGGCCCCTGGTGGCAACCCAGGGACGGTAATTCCAATCCCACCCCCGACGCCCGCAGCGGGGCAGGGACTCCCCCCGCTAGGACTTGAGGGCTGCCCGTCCAGGTCTTGCCCGAGAATGAGGGCATTGGATGGCGGTCCAAAAAATTACCCTGATCCGATG
>JBFZDM010000391.1:0-2962 GCA_041307365.1 Chromatiaceae bacterium
GGGGACCTCGAAGCGGTCATCGAGCCCCCCGACCAGGAGGATGACGGCGGCGCCGAGCAGGCCATGGAGGGTAGCCGTCTCCAGGGTGAGGGCACTGATGGCGCCGGCGAGGAGGCCAGAAAAAATGGCGATGCCACCGATCAGGGGTACGGGGCGGCGATGGATCTTGCGGCGCTCGCTCGGATGATCCATGAGCCCGAATCGTGGGGCCTGGAAGTGAAGGACGGCCAAGACGAGCGCGCTCATCATAAAAGAGACCATCAGTCCCGCGGTAACGGTCATAAAAGCCTCACTGGCGGGGTCACAAGCAAGCATATCGGGAGTTTGGCCTGGGAGTTTAAGTTGATCAGGCAATAAGACATGCCTGGGAGAATTACGGGGCAACTCCCTGAGTAATGAGCTGGCGCCCGGGTGCGGAGGGGGTTCCCGGCCAGGCCTGGGCGGGCGCGGATCATGGCTCGGCAGACTCTGGCTGGGGGGGCGAGACGTCTTGGAGCGGCGGCGCGCCTTGGGGGGGCGGCTCGCGCTGAAAGAACAGGGCCGCGAGAATTAATGCACAGATCAGGACCAGTGCTGTGAAGAAGCGCTGCTCGAAGCTGGCCGCGCTGCCGAGGACCTGGCGGATGCGTTCGCCGATGAAGGGCAAGGATCGCGGGGCACGCCGCGGGCGATGGCGCCGGGCATGCACGCGGCTGCGCACGGGAACGGGCTCGGCGGGGTCGCGGGAGGCCGCGGTGTAGTGGGGCCGCTGAGTGAAGGCCGCATAGGCGAGGTTGATTGCCTCCAGCCGGCCGTTGAGTTGCGCCGCTCGTTGGGGTTGGCGGTCGGGATGGTAGGCATGGATGAGATGGCGATACCGCCGGCGGGCGGCCGCCGGGTCGGTGGTAGCGGCCAAGCCCAGGATGCGTGCCGGTTGACCAGGGGGCCCGGCGAAAAGCAGTTGGTCGAGCAGGGCATAGCCGCGGTCGATGGCGAGGTCGCGAGGGAGGCCGCGGCGCGCGATCGCCTCCGCGAGGACGGCAACCCGGGGATTGTCGGGGTTCCCCAGCCAGACCAGCAGCGGGTCGAGGTACTCCAGCACCGTCGGGTCGGAGCGGCCGGTAAGCAGGGTCAGGGCAATCTGATGCGACCAGGCGTCGGTCATGGCAGACGGGTGAGGGCGAAGTCGTCGAGCCAGAGGGTCCCCCCCAGTCGTTGGTCGAGGGCATTGGTGGCGACGCGCCGCACGCGCAGACCCAGCAGCAGACCCGTGTCCGGGACATCGAGCTGGAGATCGATAGGCTGCCAATCCCAACTGCCGCGGCGGGCTTCGGTTTGGACTCTCGCCGCCGGCTGGGCATCGACCGTATAGAGTTCGATGAAGACACCGGAGCGGGTGCTGAGTTCGTCGGCCGCCCACTGCCCGGTGAGACGATAGCGTCCGCCGGGGGCCACGCGCATGACCTGGCTCGGCTGGCCGAGGTTGACGTTGTGGGTGCCGGCGAAGTCGATGCGCAGGCTGCGCTGGCCCGCATAGGCCCGTTCGGTATCGGTGGCGATGCGGAAGCCCTCGCCACCGCTGGCGTGACGCCAGCCGGGCGTGGCCCAGCCTGGCTGGAAGTCGGGGCCGAGCGGTGTCAGCGGCTCTTCAAAGCCCCCATTGACGACGCCGGGGGGGGCGCCCCAGGCCTGGCTCAAGACCTGCTCAGCTTCGGCGTGGCGCCCCAGGTCGGCCAGGAGCTGGAGGTAGGGAAAGAGGATGGCTTCCAGCACGCGGCTGGCGGGGTCCAACCGGTCCCAGAGGCTCTGGGCCAGCTCGATGTCCTGCGCCCGCCGCGCCTGGTGCAGGAGTTCGCGCTGATAGACGAGGGGCTCGCTCGGCCCCTGCCGCCAGATCTGCTGAGCGGCGGTCACCAGATCTCCGGCGCTGGGGCTGAGGCGGCGGGCGAGGGACAGGGTGCGCGCCGAGTCGCTGGGGGCAACGCTCCAGTAGTGCAGGAGGGCCTCGAGGGCGCGCTCCGGCGGGCCGAGCCCGACCTGAAGCCAGGCCGCGCGGCGCAGCAGGGTTGGCCGGCCGGGCCACAGGGCGCGGGCGAGGGCAATGGCGCGGGCGGCCCCTTCCTGGTCCCGCACCGACTGCCGCAGCTCGGCCCAATCAAGCCAGGTGGGGGCGTCCAGGGGGCGTTCCCCCAGGCTGGCCCGCAGCAGCACCAGGGCCTTGGGATGAGGATCGGGGTCGGTCACCATGAGTTGGCGCACCCAGGCGCGTGCGGCCTCCCCGCCGCTCCAGGGGAGAGGGGGGGGCTGAGGAGGCTCTGGTGAAACCTGGCTGGGCAGGGGCGCCACCCAGACCCTCGTCTCCAGCCGCTTGACCCAGCCGCCATGGAGCACCGCCGCGGACCAGAGGGCGCAGGCCACGGCGAGCGCGATCATCGCCACCAGACGGATTAGCCAGGTGAAAGCGAGCGTGGGCTTTGGCGGTGCCGCGGCGGACGGTGAAGGGTCAGCATTCATCCCTGCTAGCATCGCCCGCCGCGATCAGGCCGCCTCGCTCAGGTCGCGTTTGTCGGATGCGCCATAGTTGTAGTTGTAGTAGTAGCTGGTGTAGTAGGCGTACTGGCTGCTGTGACGCTCGACGCGATTGAGCACGGAGCCGAGCAGGGTGGCGTCGACGGCGCGCAGGCGCTTGACGGCCTCGCGCAGGGCCGAGCGCCCGACCTTGCCGGCGGCGGAGACCAGCAAGACGCCGCTGACCTTGGTGCTGAGCGCGATGGGATCGGCCAGCCCCATGATGGGGCTGGTGTCGACAATGACGTAGTCGTAGCGCCGCGCCAGCTCCTCGAACAAGTGACTGCTCGTCGCTGAACTCAGCAGTTCGGCCGGGTTGGGCGGGGGCGTGCCCGCCGTGAGGAGGGTCAGGTTATCGATGCCCGTCGCATAAAAGACGCCGCTCACCCCTTCCTGCACCAATAACTCGGTTAGG
>JBFZDM010000256.1:0-8910 GCA_041307365.1 Chromatiaceae bacterium
TGATCCCGAGTTCGCGGCAGGCGCGCAGGATGCGCAGTGCGATTTCCCCTCGGTTGGCGATGAGCAACTTCTCGATCATGGTGGTGGGATCCACGTCTGGGCGCTGGTGCGCCAGCCTCTACAGGCGGATGGGATGAATCGGCAGGTTTCAACCGCTTCTGGGTTCAAGCAGTCCGGGCCGCGCCCTTACCCCGGCGGCCTCGCCGCCCCTGACTTATTCGGGGTAGGAGGCGGGGAGTCTGTCCTAGCCGCGGACCTAGTCGATCACAAACAGGGGTTCGTTGTATTCAACCGGCTGGCCATTCTCCACCAGGACGCGCCTGACCGTGCCGGCCTTTTCGCACTCGATCTGGTTGAGGATCTTCATTGCCTCGATGATGCAGAGGGTCTCGCCGACCTTGACGCTGTCGCCCTCCTCGATGAAGGGCCGGCTGCCAGGGGAGGGTGAGCTGTAGAAGGTTCCTACCATGGGCGAGCGCAACAGATTGGCCTCCGGTGTGTCCGACGGTGCCCCGGGATCGGCCTTGTCGGGCTCGGCGGCGGGTGCCGCCATGGGGGCGGCGGGGGCCGCGGCCATGGTATGCGGCAGGGTGGTGCCTGGGAGGTAAAAGGGCGTGTTCACGGCGCTGGCGCGGCTGATGCGCACCGATTCCTCGCCCTCGCGGATCTCGATCTCCGCGATGTCCGATTGTTCCACAAGTTCGATGAGTTTCTTGACTTTACGGATGTCCATGAGGGTATCGCGTCAGTTTGGGGTGTCGTGCTTCGCCAAGAGGTCGTCGGCGGCGCGCAGGGCCAGTTCATAGCCCATGGCGCCTAGGCCGCTGATGACGCCCGCCGCCAGGTCCGAGAAATAGGAGTGGCGCCTAAAGGGTTCACGGGCGTGGACATTGGAGAGGTGCACTTCGATGAAGGGAATGGCCACTGCCGACAAGGCGTCGCGGAGGGCGATGCTGGTGTGGGTAAAGGCCGCCGGGTTAAAAAGGATGAAAGTTACCCCCTGACGGGGGGCCTGGTGAATGGCGTCGATCAGTTCGTGCTCGGCGTTGCTTTGCCGGAAGGCAATGGCATGGCCGAGTTCCCCCGCCAGGCGGCGCAGGCGCTCCTCGATCCCCGCCAGCGTCACCCGGCCATAATGACCGGGTTCCCGACTGCCCAGGAGATTCAGGTTCGGGCCGTTGAGCACGAGAATGGATGCCATGGTCACCAAATCAGTACAAGAGCGGCTCATCGCCGCGGGCTTGGGACAAAACAAGGGCGCCTTGAAAAACAAGGCGCCCGGGTATTCTGGAAAAAAAGGGATTCCGTCGGCGGGCCGTCCGAGGCGCGGGGGTTGCTCCAGAGGCTGGCCTAGCCACTCAAGCCCGTCATCAAGACCCCCGCGGTTGCGAATCAGGCCTCTTTCCAGACTGTGGAAGCCTGCAACATCCGTGCAACGAATTGTCCCGATTCAGCGCCATGTTGTCCAGTCGCGCCTTAGGCGCCCGTCGGATCGCCACCTGAAATTGGATTAGGCCGCATGGACTCGCCTAAAGCAAACTCTTCGACAAATGATCAATTGTCCACCCCCCGCGCCTTGGCCAGCAGCGGCGCCAGCCGCTCTGCCAGGGAGGCAGCGGTCACCTCACCGCCTTGGGCGTGGACTCGCTTGCCCTGGCCGTCGAAGATGGCGGTGAAGGGCAGACCCTGCAAGCGGTTGCCGAGCCGCCGCGACATCTCCACGGCCTCGGTGCCGCCGATGAGCATGGTGTAGCTGACCGGATGGTCCGCCAAATAGCGCGCCACCTCCTCCTGAGTATCGATGGCGATGCCGACCACCCGCAGATCCTGATTGCCCGCCTGGGCCGCCTCGAAGATTGGCAGTTGCCGCTGGCAGGGAGGACACCAGGAGGCCCAGAAATTTAGCACCACCACCTGGCCAGCCCAAGTGGAACTATGGATCTCCTGGCCCTCCAGGTTCGGCAGGCCGAAGGCCGGTAGCCGTTGTAGCTGATCCGCGGTACTGGTCTGAAAACCTGGGGGCTCGATCTTCGGGGCCTTGCGGTCCCCCAGCCAGGATTGGCCAAGGATGGCGATGAGGATGCTGATGGCCCCGGCCAGCAGGGTGGCGAGGATGACCTTTGCCGCCTTCACGGCAGGGCCCGGCGCAGGTGATCGGCGAAGGTGGCGGCGGGCATGAAGCCGACTACGCGCAATTCGCGTCGCTCCTGGCCCCCATTATCGAAGAAAAGGATGGCGGGCGGCCCGGGGATGCCGAAGCGCCCCTGCATCAGGGCCTGGTCCTCGGCGTCGTTCGCCGTCACGTCCGCCTGAAGCAGGACGAAGCGCGCCATCTCGGCGGCGACAGCGGGATCGGAGAAGGTGTAACGCTCCATCTCCTTGCAGGACACGCACCAGTCGGCATAGAAGTCCAGCAGTACCGGGCGACCGCTTGCCCTGGCGGTGGCGATTTCTCGCTCCAGATCCCCTAGGCCCTTGATGCCCTTGAAGTTGGCGTGGGGCGCAAGGTTGGCGGAGCCGCCAAGGCCAAGCCCCCGCAGGGGCTGGAGGGTGTCCTTGCCCCCCGCCGCCGCGCCTACCAGCATGAGGGCGCCATAGACCAGGATGACTAGCCCCAGGCCCTTCCACAGCTTGCGCCAGCCACTGGCCTCCGGGGGCAGGTGGTGGAGGGCCCCCATGTAGATGGCGGAACAGATCATCAGGGCGCCCCAGAGGAGCATGGCGATGGCGGGCGGCAGCAGACGTTCCAGTAGCAGGATGGCCACCGCCAGCAGGGCGACGCCGAAGACCGCCTTGACGGCCTCCATCCAGATGCCAGCGCGGGGCAAGAGCTTGCCCGCCGAGGTGCCGATGGCCAGGAGCGGCGCGCCCATGCCGAGCCCCATGGCGAAGAGGGCGGCAAAGCCGAGCAGGGCGTCGCCCGTCTGCCCGATGAAAATGAGGGCCCCGGCCAGGGGTGGGGCCACGCAGGGCCCGACGATGAGGGCCGAAAGGGCGCCCATGATGGCCACGCCAATCAGGTGCCCCCCCCGCTGGCGCTGGCTGAACGTGGCGATCCGGGTTTGCAAACTGGAGGGCAACTGGAGTTCGTAGAAGCCGAACATGGACAGGGCCAGGGCGACGAAGATCAGGGCGAAGAAGGACAGTATCCAAGGGTCTTGGAAGGCGGCCTGGATGTTTGCCCCACCCAGGCCCGCCAGCAGGCCGGCGATGGCATAGGTCAGGGACATGGCCAGTACATAGGTCAGGGACATCCAGAAGGCCTTGCGCGTGGAGAGGCCTGGGCCATGGCCGGCGATGATCCCGGACAGGATGGGGATCATGGGGAAGACGCAGGGCGTCAGGGCCAACAGCAGGCCGAAGCCGAAGAAGACGGCCAGGGCCGCCCAGATGTTCCCGGTGGCCAGGGTGGCGGCGATGCGGTCCTGTTCCGAGACGGGAGTCACTGGCGAGGTGGCGGAGGCACTGACGGGCGAGGTGCCAGGAGAGAGGGCGGGCGGCGGGCCGGGGGATGTAACTGGCCCGGTGACGGGCGCGTCCAGCCCTGCAGCAGTCAGGCCAGCGGCCGCCAGGTCGCCAGTTTCGGTGGACGCCGTTACCGCGGCGGGGGGCAGGGCCAGTTTCAGGCGCGCGGTCTGGGGCGGGTAACAGACGCCGATGTCGGCGCAGCCCTGGTATTTGGCCACCAGGGTGATGGTCTCTGGCTCCCCCTTGGTCCGCCTCAGGGGCAGGTCCAGTTCGAGGCGGTCGCGATAAAGGGCTACGTCCCCCAGGCTGCCGTCCGGTCGCACCGCATTGCGGGCGATCTGGGCCGGCGGCAGCGGGAAGTCACCGATGCTCACCCCAGTCGCCTCCGTCAGGCTCAGGGCCAGCTTTTCCTGGTAGAGATAGGTGCCCTCGGCGATGGTCCAGGTCAGGCGCAGTTGATCCGGCCCCGCTACCTCGGCGGTAAAGAGGAAGGCCTCCTCCGCCGGTAACAGGGTCTGATCATCACCGGGGGCATCGAGGCCAAGAGTCTGGGCCAGGCTATTCTTGCCGCCACTGGCGGAACTGGCGGCGGCCGAGGCCGGCGCCGCGCCAGCCAGGGCCGTGGCAGTGACCGCGGCGGGTATGGCGACGGGAGCCGGGCTCTTGCTGGCTGCGCCCAGGGGGGGCAAGTCGATCCGCAAGGTCTGTCGATGGGGTGGGTAGCAAAAGCCCGCGTCGGCGCAGCCCTGGGACCCGACCTCCAGGCTCAGACGATCACCAGCTCCCGCTGTCCGCGCTAGGGGTAGCCAGACCTCCACGAGGCCGCGCGCTATCCTGACCTCGCCAAAGAATTCATCATGGCGGGTCTCGCCCGTGGGCAGTTCCGGTTCCCCCGCCGCCATGCCCTCGGTCAGGCTGCGAAACTTGAATTTGTTCAGATAGAGGTAATAGCCGTCGGCAACCTCCCAGTTGAGGACGACCATCTCGGGCCCCTCGGCCTCGGCCACGACAGGAAAGGCCTGCTCCGGTGGCAGGAATTCTTCCGCCGCGCGGGAAGCGGCGCCGAAGATCAGCGCCATGGCCAGTGACAGGCAGACAATCAGGAGGCGTCGGAGGTACATGCGAGGACCCATTCCAGGTAGGGGGGCAGGCCATGGCTGACCGGGATGGCAATGATCTCCGGGAGGTCGTAGGGATGCAACTCGGGCAATCGGTGCGTCAGAGCCACGAAGCGGGCCGTGCTGGTCTTGATGAGTAACATCACCTCCGCATCACGCTGGATCTCGCCTTGCCAGGCATAGATAGACCGGATGCCTGGCAGCAGGTTAACGCAGGCCGCCAGCTTCTCCCCCACCAGGATGTCGGCGATGGCCTCGGCAACCACCTCGTTTGGACAGGTGCAGAAGGCCAGGAGGACGGTTTCAGTCATGCTCTGTTACCCTGATGGCCACTTGGCCCTTGGTCAACCCATAGTGGAGGCGGCCGCCGCTAATCCCAAAGAACATCTTCATTCATTCAATTCGGAGCTAGCCGTCTTGATCGTCTTCCTCATCCTTTTCGTCACTATTCCCCTGGTCGAACTCTATTTTCTAATCCAGGTGGGAGCCGAGTTCGGCGCCATCCCCACCATCGGGCTCAGCCTGTTCACGGCGGCCCTGGGTGGCTTCCTTGTACGTCGCCAGGGGTTCGCCGTCCTGGCGCGGCTGAGGCAGGCCTCGGATCGCGGCGAGACCCCGGCCCTGGAGATGTTCGATGGCGTCCTGCTGCTGGCCGCCGGCCTTCTGCTCTTGCTCCCTGGCTTTCTCACCGACGCCTTCGGCTTTCTGCTCCTGGTGCCGGCCCTGCGCCAATTCCTTATCCGCCGTCTCCTGGTTACCTTGCCCCAGGTGCCCACCCCCGGCACCCGCGTTATCGAGGGCGATTACCGCCGCGAGCGGGATTGAGCCATTTAAGATGCTCCCGCCCTTGACACGCCGGGGCAAGCCCCTATTATTGGCACTCGCACACGGCGAGTGCTAACAAAATTGGCCTCGCCCCCTTGGGTCGCCGCGCCATGTCACCGTCTACCCGGTGCCGCGAACTAACAACTATATGACAAACATAACTTATTTTTCAGGAGACCGTTCTCGATGAACATTCGTCCCCTTCACGACCGCGTGGTCGTTCGCCGTTTGGAAGAAGAGCGCACTACGGCTGGTGGCATCGTCATACCCGATTCCGCCACCGAGAAGCCCATCCAAGGCAAGATCATTGCCGTCGGTAACGGCAAGCCCCTCGACAACGGTCAAGTCCGCGCCCTTGATCTCAAGGTCGGTGACCGCGTCCTGTTTGGCAAATACTCCGGCACCGAGGTCAAGCTCGACGGCGAGGATTTCCTCGTTATGCGCGAGGAAGACATCATGGGCGTAATCGAGGGCTGAGCGCCTCCGCCAGCACCCGGACCCCCCTTACACCCCACTGAATGACTTAAGGAACCCAAGCATGAGCGCAAAAGACGTCAGATTTGGCGATGATGCCCGTATTCGTATGATGGCCGGCGTTAACGTCCTGGCCAACGCCGTCAAGATTACCCTCGGTCCCAAGGGCCGCAACGTGGTGCTGGAGAAGAGTTTTGGCTCCCCCACCGTGACCAAGGATGGCGTCTCCGTCGCCAAGGAAATCGAACTCAAGGACAGGTTTGAGAACATGGGCGCCCAGATGGTCAAGGAGGTTGCATCCAAGACCTCCGACGTGGCCGGCGACGGCACCACCACCGCCACCGTCCTGGCCCAGGCCATGCTGCGCGAAGGCCTCAAGGCCGTCGCCGCTGGCATGAACCCCATGGACCTCAAGCGCGGCATCGACAAGGCCGTGGCAGCCGTCGTCGACGAACTGCGTATCCTGTCCAAGCCCTGTACCGAGAACAAGGCCATAGCCCAGGTTGGCACCATCTCCGCCAACTCCGACGAGTCCATCGGCCAGATCATCGCCCAGGCCATGGAAAAGGTCGGCAAGGAAGGCGTTATCACCGTCGAGGAAGGCAAGTCCCTGCACAATGAATTGGATGTTGTCGAGGGCATGCAGTTCGATCGCGGCTACCTCTCCCCCTACTTCATCAATAACCAGCAGAACCAGAACGTCGAGCTGGAAGACCCCTTCGTCCTCATCCACGACAAGAAGATCTCCAATATCCGCGACATGTTGCCGGTGCTGGAGACCGTCGCCAAGGCTGGCAAGCCCCTGCTGATCGTGGCCGAGGATGTCGAAGGCGAAGCCCTCGCCACCCTGGTGGTGAACAGCATCCGCGGCATCATCAAGGTCTGCGCCGTCAAGGCCCCGGGCTTCGGCGACCGCCGTAAGGCCATGCTCCAGGATATCGCCATCCTCACTGGCGCCACCGTCATCTCCGAGGAGGTGGGCCTGTCCCTGGAAAAGGCCACTCTCAACGAACTGGGCAACGCCAAGAAGATTCAGGTCAACAAGGAAGAGACCACCATCATCGATGGCGCTGGCAGCGAGACCGACATCAAGGGCCGTTGCGAGCAGATCCGCGCCCAGGTCGAGGAGACCACCTCCGACTACGACCGCGAGAAGCTCCAGGAGCGCCTGGCCAAGCTGGCCGGCGGCGTGGCCGTCATCCAGGTCGGCGCCTCCACCGAGATGGAAATGAAGGAAAAGAAGGCTCGCGTCGAGGACGCCCTGCACGCTACCCGCGCGGCCGTCGAAGAAGGCATAGTTCCCGGCGGCGGTGTCGCCCTGGTCCGCGCCCTGCAGCGCGTCAAGGGTCTCCAGGGCTCCAACCATGACCAGGATGTCGGCATCGATATTGCCCGCCGTGCCTTGGAAGAGCCCCTGCGCCAGATCGTCACCAACGCGGGTGACGAGGCCTCCGTCGTCCTGCACAAGGTCGTCGCCGGCGAAGGCAATTATGGCTACAACGCCGCCAATGGCGAGTACGGCGACATGGTTGAGATGGGTATCCTGGACCCCACCAAGGTGACCCGTTACGCCCTCCAGAATGCCGCGTCCATTGCTGGTCTCATGATCACCACCGAAGCCATGGTAGCCGAGCAGCCCAAGGAAGAGTCACACGGCCAAGGTGGTGGTGGCGGTGGCATGGGTGGCATGGGCGACATGGGTATGATGTAAGCACCCCCCTGGGCCTTTCGACCCAGCCAGTTGAAGCCCCGCCCCGGCGGGGCTTTTTTATGGCGAGCCCGGCAGGGCGCGCTCGCTGGGAGATGAAAGTTTTCTTCTCGCCCGCAAGGGGAGGGGTTAGCCGAACGGCTAGGCCGCGGGCAAACGCAAATCGGGAGGAGTCGCGGCGGCCCTGGCCAGCCGCCAGCGGCTCAGCCACCGCCCCCTTGGCAGCACCACCGCCAATACCAGCCCTAGCACCACCACTTGATACCAGAGGCTTCCAAGCCAGGGGGGGGTGGCGCCGGATTCGAACCAGTTGGTCGCCACCCGTTGCAGGTTGAAGAAGCTGATGTAGGTGAGGAAGGCGACGAAGAGGCGCCAGGTGTTACGTTGGCGGGGGGAGCGGGCGGTGAGGGGCACCGCAAGCAGGGTAAGGGTGATAATGGCCAAGGGACTGGACAAGCGGAACTGCAATTCGGCGCTGTCCTTGAGGTCTTTGGAGCCGAGGAGATCCCGGGTGGGGTAGGCACCCCGTTTCTGGCTCCGGACCTCCTCTATTTGACGCGGCTGGAGGCGCAGGTTGTAGCGCTCGAATTCGCCTATGGCGTAGTTGGCCGTGCCGGGCGTGCCGTCGTAGCGGCGGCCGTCGAGCAGCGTGATGAAATGCTGCCCCTGTTCCTCGTCGCGACGCAGGAGGCCCTCGCGGCTGAGGATGACCTTGATGACCTCCTCGCGCTGGTCGTGGATGAAGATGTTGCGTAAGCGCTCTCCGTCCAGGATCTCGTCCACGTAGAGGGTGATCCGGCCGTCGTCGTGCTGATAGAAGCGCCCGGCCCGCAGGCCGAAGATCCGCTGGGCCTCGTCCTTCTGCTCGGCCCGCAACTGGAGCAACTCCCCCACCACCAGAGGGCGGAGGTGCAAGGTCAGCCAGGCGGAGATCAGGGCGATGGGTATGGCGAGGTAGAAGAGGGAGCGGTAGGTGCGGACGGGCCCGATGCCGCAGGCGCCCAAGGCGATGAGTTCGCTGTGTTGGGCCATGCGGCCCAACGCCACCAGGACGGAGAGGAAAAAGATGGGGGGCAAGAGGCTCGGCAGGTCGCTGGCGATGCGTAGTCCCATGAAGTGCAGCACGATATCCGATGCCAGGGCGCCGGCATTCACGTCCTCCAGAGTGCGCAGGAAGAGGAGGCTGACGACGATCAACAGCACTGTGCCCAGGACGGCCAGAAAGACCTTGAGTACTTCCGTCAGCAGATAGCGGTCGATGACTCCGAGCACGGCTGTTACCTGGGAGGGGCACTGGGGGGTGAGGGCCTGGCCATG
>JBFZDM010000257.1:0-3429 GCA_041307365.1 Chromatiaceae bacterium
GCAATCAGTCCAGCCTCGAACCAATATTTAACCACATCCATTTGCATGGTACCCCGTAGGGCTCCGAAATATTTCATCTCCATCCCGATAAATTCATCAGTAGCCGACTTGCCGACACGCCCGGCAATTTTTGGGGTATAGTCACCGATAGGCCATGTGAAATCGATAAATTCCTTGCGCTCTTCCGTGATGGTAATGGGCACCGCCATGAGAAATTTCATGCCCCCACCCAGCCCATCCATAATTTCCGATCGATCAGCCTTGACATACTCGAGCCGCAGATTCTCCCTGCTGGCGATTTCCTCCAACAATTCCACATGGTATCCGGATGGGTGATTGGTTTTTGGGTCCTGCGTAATCAGGGGAGGATGCTCATACCAGCCAACCCGCACTGTTCTCGGCACTTCCTCGTTCCTGAGTAGCATCCATGGCGCCCCAACGGCCATCATCAGGGCGAGGGCCAGGAGGGAGAATTTATAATGGGTTTTTTTGGGCATGGAGGCTTTCCAGTCGGAGCAAAATCCGGGAATTCATAAGACATTCTATGCCCTGCCAGGACCCTGCCGCTAGCCAGGGAGCCGGCTAGTCGGTGTTGCCTCGGGACGCCAGGCGCCTGCTTTGGGGGGCTAGCAGCCTCTCGGACTTGACCCGCCTCCCGGGGCTTGGTCCGTTCAGGGATCGCATTTTGCTAAATACCTGGTCAAGTGCGGACCATACTGTCGGCTCGGGCCGGCCTTGGTTGCCCTATTCTCTTCATTCCAGGCCGTTAGGTGACGAGAATTCTTGCATCAATGGGCGTAGCGGGATGTAAAATGAGGCTGAGCTCCCACCAGCGTGAATGCCCATGACAATAAAAACACCTCTCTGCTGGTTATGCCTGGCCCTCCTAATGCCTTGCACCGCGAGCGCTAACGTGGAGGCTCCAACGGTTGTTCCCGAGACCGGCCCACCACCCGCTTCCACCACCGAGGCCTCTGGGGCAACGGAGGCGGAAGTCAAGCCAGTTCCGGTTCCGGACCGCAAGGCGATCGACGAGATGGTCGAGGCGACGGCCAAGCGTCACGGCGTGGAGCTGGCCCTGGTCAAGGCAGTGGTTACCGCGGAATCCGCTTACAACCCTCAGGCCGTATCTCGGGCCGGCGCCTTGGGGCTAATGCAGGTCATGCCAGCCACCGCCGCTGACTATGGCGTCGAGGACCGGGGGCAGCTTTTCGACCCCGAGACCAACCTGAACACGGGAACGCGCCATCTCAAGCGCCTGCTCGCCAAGTACAAAAATGACTACGGCCGTGCCATCATGGCCTACAACGCCGGCGAGGGCGTCGTGGACCGCACCGGCAGCATGGTCACCTATGCCGAGACCCTCTCCTATACCGAGGCGGTGATCCGCCACTACCGCCGCAACGGCGGCACCAAGCCCACGGACGAGGCCCTGGCCAAGGTCCGTCAGCTCCGCAATCTCAAGGGTAATCAGGCCAAGCAACTCCTCGCCCGTTACCTGGATCTTAACCTGCCCTCCCTCCGGGGCTCCTCCCGCACCATCCGCGTCGTGGAACCGGGCTTAAACGAGGACGGCCCCAAACGCCGTCCCATGATCGTCCTGGAGGCGAGAAAACCCGACTGAGGGGCTTCTTCAGGCGCATTACCTTGCTGCTCCCATCGTGGTCATCCGCAATATCCGATGACAGCAGCACGACGCAACTGGATCGCCAACTTCATCCGGGGCATCGCCGACGACAATCTCCGGGACCTCTATAAACGGCTGGCATTTACCGTAACCTATCCTGCCTTGCCCTTTTTGCATCATGAAAATCCTCCCCGCCACCAGTCTCTGCCTCCTGCAAGCCCTGCTCTGGAGCAATCCCGCCATGGCAAATCCCCCCGATGAAAGGCGTAGTACCCTGGATGACCAGACCGCGGTGGCCGTTACCATCTATAACGAGGACCTGGCCCTGGTAAAGGACCGCCGCCGGCTGGAGCTGCCCGTTGAACGGATGGACCTGGCCTTCCGCGACGTCAGCGCCCGCATCCAACCAGAGACGGCCCTGCTAAGGGGTCTGACCGAGGGCGCGGACCTCCGGGTCATCGAGCAGAATTTCGACTTCGACCTGCTCACCCCCGCCAAGCTGCTGGAGAAGTATGTCGGCCGCCGCGTCGGCGTCATCAAGGTGCACCCCACCACCGGCGAGGAGACGGAGGAAGCGGCGGAGGTGCTGTCCGCCGCCGAGGGCACGGTGCTGCGCGTCGGCGATCGCATCGAGACTGGCGAGCCCGGCCGCGTCGTCTTCCGCGAACTGCCGCCCAACCTGCGCGACCGCCCGACCCTGGTCATGAAGCTCGACAATGGCCTGGCCGCCCCCCAGGAGGTGGAACTGTCCTATCTCACCGGTGGCCTGTCCTGGAAGGCCGACTACGTGGGTGAACTGGCCGACGGCGACAGCCGGATCGACCTCACCGGGTGGGTCACACTCAACAACGCCAGCGGCACCAGCTATCGCAATGCCCAGCTCCAGCTCGTCGCCGGGGATGTCAACCGGGTGCGTGATATAGCCCCCCTGGCCATGCGCCAAGGCGAGATGCGCGTGATGGCGGCGCCGGCACCGGCCATGGAGCAGGAGGCCCTGTTCGAGTATCACCTCTACAGCCTGGCCCATCCCACCACCATCGCCGATAACCAGTCCAAGCAGGTGGCCCTGCTCGCGGCGCAAGGCATACCGGCGCGCAAGGAGCTGATCTTTCTTGGCAACGACTATTACTATCGGGCTCAGCAAGGGGAGATCGGGGTCAAGCTCAAGGCCAGTGTCTTCCTGGAAATCGACAACCGGGAGGAATCCAACCTGGGCCTGCCCCTGCCCAAGGGGGTGGTGCGCATCTACAAGAAGGATTCCCAGGGCAAGGCCCAGTTCGTCGGCGAGGACCGCATCGACCACACCCCTAAGAACGAGACCCTCCGCCTCAAACTCGGTGAGGCCTTCGACGTCACCGCTGACAAGACCCAGACCGATTTCGTCAAGCTGTCAGGCATGGGACCTTGGCAATACCAGTTCGAAACCGCCTACCGCATCCGCTTGCGCAACGCCAAGCCCGAGGCTGTCAAGGTCAAGGTCCGGGAACCCATCCCCGGCGACTGGCAGATGCTGGAATCCAGTCATGAGCAAGAAAAGGTCAGCGCCAACCTGGCTGAGTGGGTGATCGAGATTCCCGCCGAGGGCGAGACGGTACTTACCTATCGGGTGCGGGTACGGTTCTAACGGCGACATTCCCCATGGCGCCTTGTCGGAAAACTTGCGGTTGAGTGCACAGTCGCGATTTTACCGTCAAGCTCAAAATCAGAGGTCACCAGCCCAATGTCAGGCTTCAGCCGCCTCGGCTAACACCTTGGCGGCCCATTGGTTCAAGCTGGTCCCCTGGGCGCGGGACGCCACTAGC
>JBFZDM010000405.1:0-2934 GCA_041307365.1 Chromatiaceae bacterium
ACCGCCGCCATCTCAGGTCAGGACGCAACGTGCTTTTCATCGAAAACCTCTCTAAACGGTTCGACACCTCGCTTGATCGTCCCCTTTTTGAGCAGGTTACGCTGCGACTTGCGCCGGGTGAATCCGTCGCCATCATGGGCGAGTCCGGAGTCGGCAAGTCCACTCTACTCAACTGCATCGCCGGCCTGGAGCCGGTGGATGGCGGACGCATCCGGCTGGGGGACAAGGACCTGACCGCGCTCGACGAGGATGACTTCGCGCGTCTGAGGCGGCGGGATTTCGGCTTCGTGTTTCAGGCCTTTCATCTTCTCCCGCATCTCACCCTTGCTCAGAACGTCGCCCTGCCGCTCTGGTTGCTTGATCAGGATGAGGCCAGCGCCGATCGGATCGCCCGCGCCATGCTCGAGCGGGTGGGGCTGGGTAATCGCGCGGATGACTGGCCGCGCCATATCTCCGGTGGAGAAATGCAGCGGGTCGCCATCGCCCGTGCCCTGGTACACCAACCGTCACTGGTGCTCTGCGACGAGCCGACCGGCAACCTCGACCCCGCCCGGGCCCAGGGCGTGCTCGAACTCCTGTTCCAGGGCATCCGGACCACCGGTGCCATCGGAATCCTGGTCACCCACTCGCGGATGGCGGCGGCCTATGCCGATCGGATCTTGCGGTTGACCCCCCTCGGACTGGCCGCGGAGCCAGTTTCGTCATGAGGATGAGCACCACGCTCCGGCATGTCTTCCTGGCCAGCCTGTGGCGGCGGCGTCTGGCCACCGCCCTGTCACTCCTCGCGATCGCCCTGGGGGTGGCGCTGGGGCTGGCCGTGCAACTCATTCATGCCGCGGCCCTCGATGAGTTTGGACGCGGCATGCGGCTGCTCAGCGGCGAGGCGGATCTCCAGGTGGTGGGCCCCCAGAGTGGCTTCGATGATGCGATCTATCCGCGCCTGGCCCAACGGGCGGAAGTGGCGGAGGCAAGTCCCCTGCTGGAGATCGAGGCCCGCCTGCCGGGTCGAGACACGAGCCTCCGCGTCTTCGGGATCGATCTCTTCCGCGCTGCCTGGGTCACGCCTTCCTTGATGCCGATGGCCGAGGTCCCGGCGAACGGGACGCCTCCTGACCGGATCGCGCCCACGTCCGGCCGGGATGTCCGTCTCCAAGCCCTCCAGTCCGATACCATTTTTCTGAGTCCCGCCGCGGCCTCCCGGCTTGGACTCGCCAACGGGGACGAATTGAGGGTGCAGGTCGGTATCCGCGAGTCAGGACTGCAGGTGGCCGGCTCGGTCCCGGGTGCTGGGGTCGGCCAGGCGCTGGCTGTGATGGACATCGCCGCCGCCCAGCAGACCTTCGAGCGGATCGGCCGACTTACCCGCATCGACCTGCGTCTTGCCCCCGGTATCGATCGCGGGCAGGCGCGAAAGTCATTAAGCGATCTGCTGCCCCCCGGGGTCACCATCCTGACGCCCGCCGACGCCCAATCCGAGGTCCAGGGTCTGTCCCGTGCCTACCGTGTCAATCTGACCATGCTGGCGGCTATCGCTCTGCTGAGCGGTGGCTTCCTGGTCTTCTCGGCCCAGTGGCTTGCGGTAGTGCGGCGACGCCAGGAATTCGCCTTTCTGCGCGCCCTCGGGCTCGACCGGGGCGGCCTGAAGCGCGGTCTCCTCGCCGAAGGGGCCCTGCTGGGCCTGTTTGGCGGGCTGATCGGCGTGGTGCTGGCCTATCTGCTGACCGCTATCGCTTTCAGGCTGATTGGCGGTGACCTGGGGGCGGGTTACTTCCGGGGTCTTGCCCCGGAGCTGCGTCTGGAGCCCGGCCTGATCCTTTTCCACCTGGCGCTCGCTGTGGTCGCGGGTCTGGGCGGTGCCTGGCTGCCGGCGCGCGAGGCCGCGCGGATGATCCCCGCCCATGGCTTGCGGACCGGTGACGAGGCCGATGCCTTTCAGGCGCTGCCGCGCTGGGGCACGACACTGACCCTTCTTGTTGGCGCGGCCCTGCTTTGCTTCCTGCCACCCCAGAACGGCCTACCCCTGGGCGGCTATCTGGCCGTGGCCCTGCTCCTGGTTGGCGCTGTGATGGCCTTGCCGGGGGTGACTCCCTGGTCGATGCGTCTGCTGCCTGGTCATCGCTCGACCCTGATGCGACTGGCGCGGGCGCGTCTGGCCGCCGCGCCTGGGCAGGCGGTGGTAGCTGGGGCCGGCGTCGTGGCCAGCGTCGCCCTGGCGGTATCCATGGCGATCATGGTCAGCTCGTTCCGCGATTCCCTGGAAGACTGGCTGACCCAGATGCTCCCCGCCGATCTCTATCTGCGCGCTTCCTCGGCGGGGACAAGCGGTTACCTGGAACCCGAGTCGGTGGACCGGGTAGCCTTGCTGCCAGGGGTCAGGACTGTTCGCCCCATCCGTTTTGAGACGCTGCGTCTGGGCGAGTCGGGCGAGGCCTTGACGCTGATTGCCCGTCTCGTCGAGGAAGGCTCGGGCCTGCCCCTGGTCGCCGGCACCCTTACACCGGCGAGCAGACCAGGGGCCGACCCGCCGGCCTGGATCTCGGAGGCCATGGCCGATCGACTGAACCTCGGGGTTGATGATCGCATCGATCTGCCCCTCGGCGAAGGGGTCCAGCCCTTCCAAGTCGCGGGCATCTGGCGTGATTATGCCCGCCAACAGGGGGCGATCGTCATTGAGATGGAGATCTTTCGGACGCTGACCGGGGACGGTCGCGTCAATGATCTGGGGCTCTTCCTGGCCGGCGGCACCAACCCCACGCAGGTGATGAGCGACATCCGCGACCTGCTTGGCGAGCGGGTGAGCGACATGATTCTGCCGGGGGAGCTGCGTACCATGATCCTCCAGGTTTTCGATCGCACCTTCCTGGTGACTTATCTGATGGAGGCGGTCGCGGTCATGATTGGTCTCTTCGGGATCAGCACCAGCTTCGCCGCGCT
>JBFZDM010000410.1:0-5499 GCA_041307365.1 Chromatiaceae bacterium
AAATCCTTCGTCTATTCCGCCGTTATCCTGCTGGCCGCCACCGCCCTCGCCGTGGCCATCTTCCGGCGCTTCGGGCTCGGGTCCGTGCTGGGCCTGCTGGTGGCGGGCATCTTCATCGGCCCCCATACACCGGGGCCAACCATCACCCAGCATGTGGATGATGTGCGCCATTTCACCGAACTGGGGGTAGTGCTGCTCCTCTTCGTCATCGGCCTGGAGATGCACCCCCGCCGCCTCTGGTCCCTGCGACGCTCCATGTTCGGGCTAGGCTCCCTGCAGATACTGGTATCCGGCGCCTTCATCGCCCTCTTCATGCACCTTTCCCAGCCCGATTGGGGCATCGACATCCTCGCCGGCCTGACCCTGGCCCTCTCCTCCACCGCCTTCGTCATCCAGATCCTGCAGGAAAAGGGCGAGATCGCCAGCCCCCATGGGCAAACCACCTTTGCCATCCTCCTGATGCAGGATCTGGCTGTCGTCCCCCTGCTCGCCCTGGTGCCCATCCTGGGGGACGTGGGAACTCTGTCGGGGGATATGCCCCTCTTTCAGCAGGTATTGACCGTCATTGTGGCCGTCATCCTGGTCGTGGCCGCTGGCTATTATGCGATTCCCCGCATCCTCGATCTCATGGCGCGCCAGAACAATCGGGAGGCCTTCTTTCTGGTCGCCATGGCCGCGGTCTTCAGCGCGGCCTGGGCCATGGAAGAGGCGGGCATGTCCATGGCCCTGGGGGCCTTCCTCATGGGCGTCGCCCTCTCCGGCTCACGCTATAACCTGCAGATTCAGGCCGCCATCGACCCCCATAAAGGCCTGCTCATGAGCCTCTTCTTTGTCGCCGTGGGCATGTCCGTGGATATCGGCGCCCTGGCCGCGACGCCCTGGCTCTTCCTTGGTCTCGTCATCGCCATCGTCGCCATCAAGATCGCCGTCCTCTTTGGCCTCTGCCTGGCCTTCGGCGAGACCCGCCAGACGGCGACGCGGGTCGCCTTCATTCTTTCCCAAGGCGGGGAATTCGGTTTTGTGCTCTTCGGCGCCGCCAAGGCCATGGGCATCATCGATGACACCACCTTCGTGCTAGCTGTCGGCATCATCTCCTTCAGCATGCTCATCACCCCCCTGCTGGTGCGTGTCGGCGAGTTCCTGGCCGCCCGCATCCCGGTTGAGGCGGCACCGGTGGACGAGACCTTCCAGTTCTCCCTCAAGGGCGCCGAGATCAGCGCCCGCGCCCTGGTGGCGGGCTATGGGCGGGTGGGTCATACCGTTGGCACCATCCTTTCCAGCAGCGGCGTGCCCTTCGTCGCCTTCGACACCGACCCGGCGCGGGTGGGCGAGTTCAGACGCCTGGGTCACCCGGTTTATTACGGCGATGTCACCAATCTGGACCTGCTGGTGGCGGCCCAAATCGAGAAGGTGGATCTGGTGGTGCTCACCATCGACGACCGCAAGGCCGCCCTGCGCGCCACCACCCTGATCCGCGACCTGTCCCCCCGCACCACCATCGTGGCGCGGGCGCGAGACCTCCCCACCAGCGATGCCCTGCTGCGCGCCGGCGCCAACAAGGCCTTCCCCGAGGCCCTGGAGGCAAGCCTGCGTCTGGCCGCCGAGGCCCTGGAGTGCCTGGGCATCGCCGGCCAGGACACCGACATGCTGGTGCGCGGCGTGCGGCGGACTGACTACGCCCTGGTACGCGAGGAGGGGGACGCCAAAAGCTAGGAGAAGGGCCAGGGCGCGCCGCCCCCTCGCGACCAGGCGAAGTGGTTTATCCTCTTGCCTTCCTCGCCGCTCAGTCCCAACCACTCAGTCCCAGTTGTAGCCCCATGTCCACGCCCTCCCCCGCCGCGGATACCTTCAGCTTCGCTGGTCCGACCCTAGTCGATCGAATGTATGATGATTAGTCGCGACAGCCTTGAATCCCGGGAGACGACATGCCAGGAGCCTGGTCTAGAGGTGGTGGCGGCCGCGCCACCCAACCCAGCCGAGGCCGAGCCCCAAGCCGAGCCCAAGCCCAAATCCCAGCGCCGCCCCATCCGCAGCTATGTGCTGCGCCAGGGCCGGCTGACCGAGGCCCAGGAGCGGGCTTTCGCCGAACTCTGGCCCCGATTCGGCGTCGAGCAGTCGCCTGGACAGGCCCTGGACCTGCCGGCCCTGTTCGGCAACGGCCAGCCCGTCTTTCTGGAGATCGGCTTCGGCAACGGCGAGACCCTGGCGGAAATGGCCGAAGGCCACCCCGAGTTCAATTACCTCGGCGTCGAGGTCCATGGCCCAGGCGTTGGCCACCTGCTGCTGGAGATCGAGAAGCGCGGCCTGGGCAACTTGCGTCTGCTGCGTCAGGACGCGGTGGAATTGCTGGATACCGGCCTGGCGACGGGAAGCCTGGCGGGGGTCTTTCTCCTCTTCCCCGATCCCTGGCCCAAAAAGCGCCACCACAAGCGGCGCCTCCTCAAGCCGGAGTTCGTGGCGAGGCTGGCGCGGGTCATCCGCCCCGGCGGCCTCTTTCACGCCGCCACCGACTGGGAGCCCTATGCCATGCATATGCTGGAGGTAATGACGGCCAGCGACGCGCTCTTCGTCAACGCCGCGGGTCCAGGCCAATTCGCCCCCCGTCCCGCGGATCGCTCCCTGACCAAGTTCGAGCGGCGCGGTCAGCGGCTCGGGCATGGGGTCTGGGACTTGATTCTCCACCGCCGCTGACATGGCCGCACTGCGACTCCAGGGGTTCAAGACCCTCAACCTGGCGCCTCTTGATCTCACCTTGGCCGCCGGGGAACTGGTGTTCCTCTCCGGCCCCTCCGGCTCTGGCAAGAGCCTGCTGCTGCGCGCCCTGGCGGATCTGGACCCCCATGAGGGCGAGGCCTGGCTGGACGGCACGGCCTCTTCCTCCCTCCCCGCCCCTGAATGGCGCCGGCGTATCGGCCTCTTGCCAGCGGAATCCTTCTGGTGGTTCGACAAGGTGGGAGATCACTTCGATCCGGCAACCGGGAATGACAAGGCAGCCAGGGTCGATAGGGCAAGCCTGGTCCTGCTCAACCGCCTGGGCTTCGAACCCGAAGTGATGGACTGGACCGTGTCGCGCCTCTCCACCGGCGAACGCCAGCGCCTGGCCCTGGCACGCCTCCTGGCCCTCCAGCCCCAGGCCCTGCTGCTCGACGAGGCCTCCGCCAACCTGGACCCGCCCAACCGCGACCGGGTCGAGGCCCTGATCCAGGACTATCGGCGGGATAAGGACGCCGCCGTGCTCTGGGTGAGCCATGACCCGGACCAACGCCATCGCCTTTCGGCACCGGCCGCTGGCCTGCCGGGGGCCCGCCGCCTGATCATCCGGGGCGACAGGCTGGAAGAAGAAGTGGCTGGGGAGGGTGCGCTGAATCAGCGGGAGCAAGCCATCCGATGGAATTAATCACCCTCAGCCCCTTTGACCTCGGCCTGGCCGCCAGCCTGGTTCTGCTGCTGGCCCTGCTCTCCTGGCGCCTGCATCTGGGGGTGGAAAAGCGGGTACTGATCGCCGCCCTGCGCAGCGCCATCCAACTCAGCCTCATCGGCCTGGTGTTGAACTTCCTTTTCGCCCAGACCAGCTTCGCCCTGATCGGCCTCTGGGCCCTGATCATGCTGGCCATTGCCGGCTGGGAGGTCATGGCGCGGCAAAAACACCGCTACAAGGGCGTCTGGAGCTTCGGCATTGGCACCCTGTCCATGTTCCTCTCTTCCTTCAGCGTCATTTTTCTGGCCCTGACCCTCATCATCGGCGTCGAGCCCTGGTACCAGCCTCAGTACTTGATCCCCCTCCTCGGCATGTTGCTGGGCAACACCATGAGCGGCATCGCCATCACCCTCGACAATCTCAGCCGCCAGGCCTGGGAGGGACGCGGCCACATCGAGGCCCGCCTGCTGCTGGGGCAGAGCTGGGAATGCGCCATCAGCGACATCCGCCGCGACTCCCTGCGCGCCGGCCTCATCCCCATCATCAACTCCATGGCCGCCGCCGGCCTGGTCAGCCTGCCGGGCATGATGACCGGCCAGATCCTCGCCGGCAGCCCGCCCATGGAGGCCGCCAAATACCAGATGATGATCCTCTTCCTCATCTCTGCCGGTACCGGCCTCGGCAGCGCCGCCGCCGTCTGGATCGGCTCCCGGCGACTGTTCGACAACCGGCAGCGGTTACGGCTGGACAGGCTGACAGGGCCAGAAAGATAGGTCAGCCGATATTCAACCTTCGCCCTTTCCCCCCGCGGCGGCATACGCTGCCTTTTTTCACCCACTAAACCTTAAGGATACCTGCCCCATGATACGTTTCTCGTCACGCCTCACCGCCGTTCTCCTTGCCACCGCCTCACTGGGCGCCCAAGCGGGTGAGATCACCATCGGCGACCCCTACGCCCGGGCGGTGCCGCCCGGCCATTCCAACAGCGCCGTGTATATGACCCTGAAGAACGAATCCATGGAAAACCGTGCCCTGGTCGCCGCCGAATGCCCGGCCGCGGAGGTCGTGGAACTCCACACGCACCTACATGAAGACGGTGTGATGAAGATGCGCCGGGTCGACCGTATCGAGGTCCCCGCCGGCCAGACCGTGACCCTCAAGCCCGGCGGCCTTCACCTCATGTTGATCGGTCTCAAGGAGACCCTGGAGCCAGGCAAAACCCTGCACTTGACACTGAGCTTCGACAACGGCAACAAGGAGCACGTCGTAGCACCGTCACGTGAGATCGGGATGGCACCCATGTCGCATTAGTGGCTGGCATGTGCCGTCGTTTCCCGGTGGATTACAGCCGCCGCCTGTATTCGACGCCTAATCTCATCCTCCACACAAGGTTGGCCAGCGACAAGCAACCAAGCCCCTCGCCATCCGCTTGGGTGTGATCGCGATGTAGCGCGCCATGGATGCCCGCTGGGCGAAGACCGGTCAGGTCGCGGGGTTTGGATTGCCAGTTGCCGTGGCGCCAGGGGTCCCGGGTGCCCGACAACTGGCGCGCGGGCTGGAGGGCTCTAACACGGCCCGCGCCTACCCGGTACTTGGAAGGCAAGGTACAGATAAACATAATAAAATACTGATATATTGATCTGGATCAAATTAATTTGCACTTTTGATTGATTTCTAGCATTCTCGCCACCGTCATGTTTGACGCCTCGACGACCAGAACCCCTGGCAAGCCCCAAGTAGGCTTACTACACGTCGATTTTGTAATCGTGTTGGCCCTGGGTTCTATAGACCAGACTCCGTTGGAACTACTGCTGCTGGGTGTGAAGGCATATCTGGTAAAAGAAAATCCGGCCAAGGGCATCAGCCGCTTCACCCCTAAACCCAACTGCAGGTTCCGCGCTGCCAGGGGCGCCACCGCAAAGTGGCCAGCCGCCTGGTGGCGACGAGCGAAAGGACCTGGCCGCCACACTCCAAGTCTGGCTGGATCGGCAACACGCCGTCATCGACCGCCGCGAGGCGCGGCCACTGAACCCGGGGCTGGCCTCGGCCATACAACAAGCACAAAGAGAGGGTATCAGGTA
>JBFZDM010000044.1:0-3072 GCA_041307365.1 Chromatiaceae bacterium
ACGTCGCTCAGGAACTCCCGCACCAGGCTGAGGCTGAGATTGTCGTTTCGTGCCTCGTGGGCGCGGCGATCATCGAACGGAACCCGCGCCGTCTGCTGCAACAGCGCAGTCAGAATCTCGTCCTTGGCCTCCACCGTTTCGCTGCCGATGCGAACCCAATACTTGCGCTCCCCCTTGGCGCCATCGGGGGCCTGATGGGGCCGAACATCGGACGCAGGCGCCCAAAGTACGAGCACCTGCTGCCCATCAACCCCACACACGTCAATCACCGGCATGTAGACCGGATCGATGCGCTTGCAGTTTCCGCGAATCCACTTCTGCGCGGCGTCGATGCTGGATGCGTCCATGCCCTTGGCCGGACGCACGGCAATCCCGGCTCGCTCGGCCAGGCCGAGAACTACATAGCCACCGTTCAAGTTCTGCAGATCGTTCGCATAGGCGCAGAGGGTCTTGATGACTTGGTATCCCATGGTTCCCGGGTCCCAGGTCCCCTTGAGCTCCAGGCGCGCCGTCTCTACCGCGCCGCCGAGGAGTTCTTCGGTGCCGATGGGCAGGTGCGATTTCATACGCCCGGGCGCTCCTGTGCGGGTTAAGCGTACGGTAATGCACGCGGTCATCCTGTCTAACACCGCGCCAGGTAGGCCGTCAATATGATTTGGCCTGGTTTGGGCGGATTTGGGCCGCAACTCCTGGACAAGGATCATGCTAAGAGCCAAGCCCGACGCAATGGTGGGGGATGTACATGGATAGTTGGGCTCGAACCGGCCTGGCTCAGAACAGGAAATAACGCTGGGTCAGGGGCAGTTCGGTGGCCGGCTCGCAGACCAGTAATTCGCCATCGGCCCGCACCTCGTAGGTCTGGGGATCCACCTCGATCCGCGGCTGATAGTCGTTGAGGCGCATGTCCGCCTTGCGCAGGCCCCGGCAATGGGCAACGGTCCCGATCAGGCTGCCCAGACCCAACTGGCCGGGAATCCCGGCGTCCGCCGCCGCCTGGGAAATGAAGGTCATGCGGGTCGCCAGGCGCGCTCCGCCGAGGGCGCCAAACATGGTCCGGTAATGCACGGGCTGGGGGGTGGGAATGCTGGCGTTAGGGTCGCCCATGGGCGCGGCTACGATCATGCCGCCCTTGATGATGAGGCTGGGCTTGGCGCCGAAGAAGGCGGGGTGCCACAGCACCAGATCGGCGAGTTTGCCGACCTCGACGGAACCCACCTCATGGCTGATGCCATGCGTAATGGCCGGGTTGATGCCGTACTTGGCGATGTAGCGCTTGGCCCGCCGGTTGTCGTGATGGGCCGGGTCACCGGCCAGACTGCCACGCTGGACCTTCATTTTGTGGGCGGTCTGCCAGGTCCGGCAGATGACCTCTCCCACCCGGCCCATGGCCTGGCTGTCGGAGGCGATCATGGAGAAGGCCCCCAGATCGTGGAGTATGTCCTCGGCGGCGATAGTCTCGCGGCGGATACGCGACTCCGCGAAGGCCACATCCTCGGCAATTCCTGGGTCCAGGTGATGGCAAACCATGAGCATATCCAGATGCTCGTCCACCGTATTGACGGTGTAGGGGCGGGTGGGATTGGTCGAGGAGGGCAAGACCCAGGACTCGCCGCAGGCCTTGATGATATCGGGGGCATGGCCGCCGCCGGCCCCCTCGGTATGGTAGGTGTGGATGGTGCGGCCCTTCATGGCCGCCAGACTGTGCTCGACGAAACCGGACTCGTTGAGGGTGTCGGTGTGGATGGCCACCTGCACGTCCATGGCCTCGGCCACCGATAGACAATTATCAATGGTGGCGGGTGTGGTGCCCCAGTCCTCATGCAGCTTGAGCCCGATGGCGCCGGCGGCGACCTGCTCCGTCAGGGGCTCGGGCAGGCTGGCGTTGCCCTTGCCCAGGAAGCCCAGGTTCATGGGCAGTGCCTCGGCGGCCTGGAGCATGCGATGGATGTTCCAGGGTCCCGGGGTGCAGGTCGTGGCCTTGGTGCCGGTGGCGGGCCCGGTCCCCCCCCCGAGCATAGTGGTAACGCCCGACATCAGGGCCTCTTCCACCTGCTGGGGGCAAATGAAATGGATGTGGCTGTCGATACCCCCGGCGGTCAGGATCTGGCCCTCGCCGGCAATGACCTCGGTGCCCGGCCCGACCAGGATCGTGACCCCGGGTTGCACATCCGGGTTGCCGGCCTTGCCGATGGCGGCGATGCGCCCCCCCTTGATGCCCAGGTCGGCCTTGACGATACCCCAGTAATCCAGGATCAGGGCATTGGTGATGACCAGGTCCACCACCTCGGCGGCGGGTCTCTGGCATTGGCCCATGCCGTCGCGAATCACCTTGCCGCCGCCGAATTTCACCTCCTCGCCATAGAGGGTGTGATCCCCCTCCACCTGGATCCAGAGTTCGGTGTCACCCAGGCGCACCCGGTCACCCGTGGTGGGACCGTACATTTCGGCATAGGCCCGCCGGCTGATGGTTGCCATCAGTCCAACCCTCCCATGATCTGGGCATTGAAGCCATAAACGATACGCTCGCCGGCAAAGGCCACCAGCTCGACCTCGCGGGTTTGGCCCGGCTCGAAGCGGACCGCGGTGCCGGCGGCGATATTGAGGCGAAAGCCGCGCGCGGCCTCGCGGTCGAACGCCAGGGCGGGATTGGTCTCCTGGAAGTGGTAGTGGGAACCGACCTGAATCGGCCGGTCTCCGTGATTGGCCACCCGCAGCCGCAGGGTCGAGCGGCCAGGGTTGAGTTCGATCGTGCCGGGCAGGACCCGGATTTCACCTGGGATCATGGCAAGCTCCTTGGGGCTCAGACAATGGGGTCATGCACGGTCACCAGCTTGGTGCCATCCGGAAAGGTCGCCTCGACCTGGACTTCAGTGATCATCTCGGGGATACCCTCCATGACTTCATCGCGGCTCAGGAGGGTGCGGCCGAAGTCCATCAACTCCGCCACGCTACACCCATCGCGGGCGCCCTCCAGGATGGCGGCGCTGATGAAGGCCACCGCCTCCGGGTAGTTGAGCTTGAGTCCCCGCGCCTTGCGGCGCTCGGCTAGGAGGCCGGCGGTGAAAATCAGCA
>JBFZDM010000085.1:0-9343 GCA_041307365.1 Chromatiaceae bacterium
GATCCAACTAGTGCCCGCCCTGACCCTCTCGGAGGGAGCAGGCGTTACGGTCCATCGCACCATTGGCACCCCGGCGCTGCGAAACCTGGACCCCTTCCTCATGCTCGACCAGTTTGGCAGCAAGGACCCGGATGACTACATCGCTGGTTTTCCAGACCATCCCCACCGGGGCTTCATTGCCCTCACCTAAATGCTGGATGGCCACATGGAGCATCGCGACAGCCTTGGCAACAAGGGGGATCTGCGCGCCGGGGGCATCCAGTGGATGAAGGCTGCCAGAGGCGTCATCCATTCCGAGATGCCCCGCCAGACTAATGGCCACATGCGTGGCTTCCAGCTATGGATCAACCTGCCCGCCCGCGACAAGATGAGCGAGCCGGCCTACCAGGATTACGCCTCCGAGGAGATCCCCGAGGTGGAAACCGCGACCGCCCGCGTTCGCCTCCTCGCGGGTGAATACGGCGGCGAGAGGGGACCTATCGAGGATCCCCGCACCCACCTGCGCTATCTGGATGTGGCGATCAAGCCCGGCGCCACCTTCGTCCAGGAGCTGCCCCTTGATTTTCAGTCCTTCGTCTCTGTTTTCGAGGGAGACGCCAGCCTGGAGGGTCAGAATCTGCCCAGGCACAGCCTGGCCGTGCTCGGCCCCGGGACAGGGGTGACGATAAGAGCCGGAACCGCTGGCACCCGCCTCATCCTCGTATCCGCAAGGCCGTTACGAGAGCCCGTGGTTCAGTCCGGTCCCTTCGTCATGAACACCCGCGAGGAGATCCAGCAAGCCTACGAGGATTATCGCCTGGGCCGGCTGGCCTAGTTTGGGGTCCGACCCCTCGCCGGCTTTCGCCCTCTAATCGGGTGGATGGGATTGGGGGCGGGAAATATGTTGGCGGGCGGGATAGGTAGCGCTATCCCGCCCTTGAGGCCAGGGGCTGGCGGAAGCCAGGGTGTCTGAACCGACCCCGCCTCAGCCCTCCAATCCGTTGAAGATGCGGTCGCGGATCTCATCCACGCCGCCAATGCCCTGCACCTTGACGTACTTGGGAGCGCCCGAGCCGCCTGCGGTGGCCCAATTGGAATAGTAGGCGATCAGGGGCTCGGTTTGGTCGTGATAGACCTTGAGGCGAGCCTTGACGGTCTCTTCCTGGTCGTCGTCGCGCTGGATCAGGGGCTCGCCGGTGACGTCGTCCATGCCTTCCTCGCGGGGCGGGTTGAAAAGGACGTGGTAGGTGCGACCGGATGACAGGTGGACGCGCCGTCCGGACATGCGTTTGATGATCTCCTCATCCGCTACGTCGATCTCGACCACGGCATCCACGAAGATGGCGGCGTCGCGGAGGGCGTCGGCCTGGGCGATGGTGCGGGGGAAACCATCGAACAGGAAACCCATGCCGCAGTCGTCATCGGTGATGCGCTCCTTGACCATGCCAATGATGATGTCGTCGGAGACCAGGCCTCCTTGGTCCATGATCTTCTTGGCGGCCAGGCCGAGTTCGGTGCCCGCCTTGACATGGGCGCGCAGCATGTCGCCCGTGGAGATCTGGGGAATACCGAACTTCTCCTTGATGAAGCCCGCCTGGGTGCCCTTGCCGGCACCGGGACCGCCTAGCAGAATGATGCGCATGTTATTTTCTCCTCGAATCTAATGGATGCGCCCCGAGGTTTACCGGGGCGCGCTTGAATTGTCCGCCGCAAGCGAGAGACAAGGGCGAAGTCTGCCACAAGGGCGATGGCGGGGCCATCTTCGCGCAGTGATGGGCCGATACAGAAGATTGTTTTCCGTCCGGTCCGAACATCCCCGCCACCGGTCGATTCAGGCTAAAATTGCCCCCATGCTCCTGTCCGTTAAACACCGATTCCTCTTCGTCCACATTGCCAAGACCGGCGGGACCAGTGTGCGCGCCGCCCTCCAGGCGCAACGCTGGCGCGACCCCTGGTACTGGCCCATGTTCCTGTGCAGCCGCCTGAGTCATCTGAGCGGCCACCGCATTGCCACCAAGCTGCCACGCCATGCCAAGGTGGTGGCGGCCAAGGAACTGCTGCCGAAGGAGTTTTTCGACCAGCTTTTCAAATTCGCCTTCGTGCGCAACCCCTGGGACTTGCAGGTCAGCTCCTTCCACCACATACGCCGCGAGCGGCCCCAGTACCTAAGTGGCCATGAGGATTTCGCGGCCTTTCTGCGCTGGAAACTGGACCCGGAGCGGCCCTATCAGTACCACATCGACACCTCCATCGAAAGCCAGACCGATTACCTGATCGATCTGAGCGGCAGGGTGGTGGTGGATTTCATCGGCCGCTACGAGCGCCTGGGAGAGGACTTCGCCGAGGCCTGCCGCCGCATCGGCATGCCGGCGCCGGCCCTGCCTCACCAGCGCCAGGCCCGGGATCGCCAGAAGGACTACCGGGGCTATTACACCGACGAGACGGCGGAGCTGATCGCCCGCCACTTCGCCCGGGACATCGAGATACTGGGTTATGGTTTTGATCCCGGCACCGATTCCGGGACCGATTGCAAGCGCGAACGCTGATTAGCCATGCGACCCCTCTTTAAGGGGCAATATGGCGGCCGATGGTTCCACGAAGACGGGCTACCTCCAGACTGGATTCGATGGCTGAAGCCGCTCCTACCGGGGGTGATTCCGCGGGGCGCGAGCTCGCGGCCGCGCGGTTTTCCAGGGGCCTCTTGCACCCGGCTTGGGGCGCGGGGGAGCGGGTTTCTTCATGCCCACCAGGGCCAGCAGGCCCTCCAACTCCTCGTCCGTGAGGTCGCGCCAGTGGTGGCTGAAGACCCGCGGACCCAGGATGACGTTGCCGAAGCGGACGCGCATCAGGCGGCTGACCTTGAGGCCCACGGCCTCCCAGAGGCGGCGGACCTCGCGATTGCGGCCCTCCCTCAGCAGGACGTGATACCAGCGGTTGACTCCCTTACCGGTGCCGGATTCGACAATCTCCTCGAAACGCGCCGGGCCGTCCTCCAATTCCACGCCATGGACGAGGCGTTGCAGGGCCTCACGCGGGGCCTCGCCGAGGATGCGCACGGCGTATTCCCGCTCGATGGCTTGAGAAGGGTGCATGAGGCGGTTGGCCAGCTCGCCGTTGTTGGTGAGGAGCAAGAGGCCGGAGGTATTGATGTCCAGCCGGCCGACGGCGATCCAACGCCCCTGTTCCAGGGGCGGCAGATGCCGAAAGATGGTGGGCCGGCCCTCGGGGTCCTGGCGGGTGACGACCTCGCCCTCGGGTTTGTTGTAGGCGATGACGCGCAGGGGTTCGGCGGAGGCGCCAAGGCGCAGGTCGCGGCCGTTCAGTCGGATACGATCTCCAGGGCCCAGGCGGTCGCCCAGCTTGGCCACGCGGCCGTTGATCTCGATCCGTCCCGCCTCGATCCACCCTTCGATCTCCCGGCGGGAGCCGAGTCCGGCATCGGCCAGTACTTTCTGGATGCGGGCCGGCCCGGTGCCGAGGGCGGAAGAGGGGGCCGAGGAAGGGGCCGAGGAGGATGCGGGGCGGCGTTTGTCTTTAGTCATGTCAGTGGGGAAAGGCTTGTTGGCTCGGGATAGGGCGGGCAGAAGTCCATGACCGCTGGCACAGGGCGAGGGCGTGGCTCATGCCGAGGATTCCATCATCGCCGGTCGTTGCCGGTGTGTGCCCCCGGCTCATCCAGGGGCAGGTTGTCGCCCAGGAACTCGGGATCGCGAAGATCGGCCAGGGTGGGGAGTTCATTGAGGGAGCGCAGGCCAAAATAATCCAGGAACTTGCGGGTGGTGGCGAAGAGGGATGGCCGGCCGGGGACGTCGCGATGGCCGACGACACGGATCCACTCACGCTCCATCAGGGTCTTGACGATGTTGGTGCTAACGGAGACGCCGCGGATGTCCTCGATCTCGCCACGGGTAATGGGCTGACGATAGGCGATGAGGGCCAGGGTCTCCAGCAGGGCGCGGGAATAACGGGGGGGCTTTTCGTCCCAGAGCCGCGCTACCCAGGGGGCGCATTCCCTGCGCACCTGGATGCGGTAACCACCCGCGACCTGGGCCAGTTCGATGCCACGGCTCCGGTAGTCTTCCTCCAGGGCGGCGATGGCGGCGCTTACTTCATCCCGTGACGGCGGCCGATCGTCTTCCGCGAACAGACCCGTGAGGCTGTCCAGGGTCAGTGGACCGCCAGCGGCGAGGAGGGCACCTTCGACGATGGCCTTGAGGGGAGGGCGCGCGCTCATGGCCTAATTCCCCGTGCGCAGGCGCACATGGATGGGGGCGAAGGGTTCTGGCTGGACTAATTCGATGGTGGCGGATTTGATGAGTTCCAGCACTGCCAGAAAGCTGACCACGATCCCCGCCCGTCCTTCGTGAACCTCGAAGAGATGGATGAAGGGGACAAAGCCCATGCCCTGGAGTTTGCCGAGGACGATGGACATGCGTTCGCGCAGGCTCAGGGACTCCTTCTCCACCCTGTGGCTGGTGAAGAGGTCGGCCCGCGCCAGGACCTCGCGCAGGGCCAGCAGCACATCGCTCAGATCGACTTCTGGCGGAATCTGGCGGCGATGGCCAGGGGGGACCTGGCCCTGGACCAGGTAGTGGTCGCGCTCCAGGCGCGGCAACTCGTCCAGGTCCTGGGCGGCCTTCTTGAAGCGTTCGTATTCCTGGAGCCGGCGCACCAGTTCGGCGCGGGGGTCATCCTCCTCCTCGGCTTCGGCGGGGCGTGGCAGCAACATGCGCGACTTGATCTCCGCCAGCAGGGCGGCCATGACCAGGTATTCCGCCGCCAGATCAAGGCGGAGGTCCATCATCAGCTCGACATATTCCATGTACTGATTGGTAATCTGGGTGATGGGGATGTCGAGGATGTCCAGGTTCTGGCGCTTGATGAGGTAGAGAAGCAGGTCGAGGGGCCCCTCGAAGGTGTCGAGGAAGACCTCCAAGGCATCCGGCGGGATGTAGAGGTCCTGGGGCAGCACAAGCATGGGGGAGCCCTGCACGATGGCAAAGGGCATCTCCCGTTGCACCGGATGTCCGGTGGCGTCTAGCGCCGGTTCGGTGCTCGGCGGGACCTGATCCGCCACCCCGATCGCCGTGACCTCGTTCGGGAACCGAGGCCAGATGTCGCTCAACGGAAGCCCAAGGACATGGCGTGCCGCACCTCGTCCATGGTGTGGCGGGCGACCGCGCGGGCGGCCTCGCAGCCCTCGGCGATGTGGTTGCGCACCCGTTCCGGCTGCACCTCGAATTCCCGGGCCCGCTCCTGGATGGGCCTGAGTTCCGCCAGCACGGTGTCGATGATCGGTTGCTTGCAGTCGAGGCAGCCGATGCCCGCCGAGCGGCAGCCCTCCTCGACCCAGGCCCGCGTCTCGGTGCTGGAATAGACTTCGTGGAGCTGATAGACGGGGCATTTGGCCGGATCGCCGGGATCGTTGCGACGGACACGCGCCGGGTCCGTGGGCATGGTGCGCAGGGCCTTTTCCACCTGCGTCGGCGGGTCGCGCAGGGCGATGGTATTGGCATAGGACTTGGACATCTTCTGGCCATCCAGCCCCGGCATCTTCGAGGCCTTCGTCAGCAGGGGCCGGGGCTCGGGCAGGATGATGCGCCCGCCCCCTTCCAGGTAGCCGAAGAGGCGTTCGCGGTCGCTCAGGGAGATGTTGCCCTGGGACTCCAATAGGGCTTGCGCCATTGCCAGGGCCTCCTGGTCGCCTTTTTCCATGTAGGCCTTGCGCAGTTGGTCGAAGAGCTTGGCGTTCTTCTTGCCCATCTTGACCTTGGCCTTCTCCGCCCTCTCCTCGAAGTCTGGCTCGCGGCCGTAGATATGGTTAAAGCGCCGGGCAATCTCGCGGGTCAGCTCGACATGGGCAACCTGATCCTCGCCCACCGGCACCAGGCCGGCCTTGTACATGAGGATGTCGGCGCTCTGGAGAAGGGGATAGCCCAGGAAGCCGTAGGTGGCCAGGTCGCGCTCCTTGAGCCTCTCCTGCTGGTCCTTGAAGCTCGGTACCCGCTCCAGCCAGCCCAGGGGGGTGATCATGGACAAGAGGAGGTGGAGTTCCGCGTGTTCTGGCACCCGGGACTGGATAAAGAGGGTCGCCGAGCCCGGATCAATGCCGGCGGCAAGCCAGTCGACCACCATGTCCCAAATGCTGTCGGGGATGATGGAGGGGTCTTCGTAGTGGGTGGTCAGGGCGTGCCAGTCGGCAACGAAGAAAAAGCACTCATACTCATGCTGCAATTCCAGCCAGTTCTTGAGCACGCCATGGTAGTGACCCAGATGCAGGCGGCCGGTGGGTCGCATGCCTGACAGGACGCGGCCGTTGGAGGTGGATGCGGAGTTCAAGGCGGGAGTCTCGTGTAGAGGTTAGGATGTGGATTACAAGCCGAAGATTTCGCGTACGACCCCGGCGCCGGGCATCAGGTCAATGGTCAGATGGATCAGGGGGCGAAGCAGGGTGCCCAGCACCCCAGTCGCCAGCAGAAGGACCAGGAGGATGAGACCATAGGGCTCCAGGCGGGAGAATTTGACTGCCAGGGACCTGGGCAGCAGGGCGTTAAGCACCCGCCCCCCGTCCAGTGGCAGGAGGGGGAAAAGGTTGAGCACCATCAGCAGCACGTTAAACAGCACCCCGGCGGCGCCCATATAGGCCAGCGGCTGCGCCAGCCACTGGGAGGTATTCCAGAGGGCGAGACCAATCTGGATCACCAGGCCCCAGATCACCGCCATCAGCAGATTGGCTCCAGGCCCCGCCAGGGCCACCAGGGCCATATCCCGCCGCGGGTTGCGTAGGTTGCGGGTATCGATGGGTACCGGCTTGGCCCAGCCGAAGAGAAAGCCCGTCAGCAGGAAGGTGGCGAGGGGCACGGCGATGGTACCGATGGGATCGATGTGCTTGAGCGGGTTCAGGGTCACCCGTCCCAACAGGCGCGCCGTGCCATCCCCCAGATGGCCGGCAGCCCAACCATGGGCGGCCTCGTGGACCGTGATGGCGAAAAGCACCGGCAGGGCAAGGATGGCGATGAGTTGTATCGTATTGATGGTATCCATGGCGTCATTATATCTCCAACCCCCTTCACCGTTGGGGCGGATGCCGGTATCCTCCCTTCTTGTGGACCTCGATGATCCACGAGCCGTATCAACCAGGATTTTGGATGGATTCCCACCCCCGGCGCCAGGGGAGAGCCCATCCCCATTGTGTTCTCACAGCCATGTCCGACCACCCGATCTCGAAAAAGACCAACTTCATCCGCCAGATCATCGACCAGGATCTGGCGAGCGGCAAGCATGCGCGCATTCACACCCGTTTCCCCCCGGAGCCCAACGGCTATCTCCACATAGGTCACGCCAAGTCCATCGTCCTCAACTTTGGCCTGGCGCTGGACTTCCAGGGCCAATGCAACCTACGTTTCGACGACACCAATCCCCACAAGGAAAACCTGGAGTTTGTCGAGGCCATCGAGGAGGATGTGCGTTGGCTGGGTTATGACTGGGGGGAACGGACCTTTTTTGCCTCTGATTACTTCGAGCAACTTCACACCTATGCCATCGATCTGATTCGCAAGGGTCTGGCCTATGTCTGTGACCTGGATGCCGAGCAGACCCGCGCCTATCGCGGCACCCTGACCGAGCCAGGTCAGGACAGCCCCTATCGCAACCGGGGCGTCGCGGAAAACCTGGACCTTTTCGCCCGCATGCGCGCCGGCGAGTTTCCGGATGGCGCCCGCACCCTGCGCGCCCGGATCGACATGGCCTCCCCCAACATCAATCTGCGCGATCCGGTCCTCTACCGCATCAAGCACGGGGTGACGCACCACCAGACGGGCAGGGAGTGGTGCCTCTACCCTATGTACGATTACACCCATCCCATCTCCGATGCCCTGGAAGGCATCACCCATTCCCTCTGCACCCTGGAATTCGAGGATCATCGCCCCCTCTACGATTGGGTGGTGGACAACCTGGATCTGCCCTGCAGGCCGCGCCAGATCGAGTTTTCCCGCCTCAATCTGGAATACACGGTCATGAGCAAGCGCCGCCTCACCCTACTGGTCAGCGAGGGCCATGTGGAGGGTTGGGACGACCCGCGCCTGCCCACCCTCGCCGGCCTGCGCCGTCGTGGCTACACCCCCGCCGCCATCCGGGCCTTCTGCGATCGCATCGGCATCACCAAGTCTGACAATCTGGTGGAGATGTCCCTGCTGGAGAACACGGTGCGCGAGGACCTGGACGCCAGCAGCAATCGCCGCCTGGCTGTGCTGCATCCACTCAAAGTGGTGATCGAGGACTATGGGGAGGACAGGGAAGAGCCCATCGAATTGGCCAATCACCCCAAGGATGAGACCCGCGGCATCCGTGCTCTGACCTTCGGCCGGGAGATCTACATCGACCGCGCCGATTTCGCCGAGGACCCGCCCAAGGGCTTCAAGCGCCTGGTGCCCGGCGGTGAGGTCAGGCTGCGCGGGGCCTATGTGATACGCTGCGATCAGGTCATCAAGGATGCCGAGGGCGATGTCATCGAACTGCGTTGCAGCCATGACCCCGGGACCCTGGGGCGTAACCCGGAGGGGCGCAAGGTCAAGGGCGTCATCCACTGGGTGCCCGCCGCCACGGCGGTAAGCGCCGAGGTGCGCCTCTATGACCGTCTTTTCGCCGTGCCCAATCCGGGCGCCGGCGGCACGGACTTTCTCGACGACCTCAACCCGGACTCCCTGCGCACCCTCACCGGCTGCCTGGTCGAGCCCGCCCTGCTGATTGCCGAACCTGGCGACCGCTTCCAGTTCGAGCGCGAGGGCTATTTCGTCGTCGATCGCGAATCCCGTCCCGATCGCCTGGTGCTCAACCGCACCCTGGGGCTGCGGGACACCTGGGCCACCCATGGCCCCTGACAGTTTGCCAACCCAATCTCCCGGAGGAAATCGAGCCCATGTCCGCAAAGGCCAAATCAACCCCCCCCGTCAAGCCCGGCCAGAATGTCAGCGAGGCCTTCGCCACCCTGATGGCCCACAACTTCGCCTTCCTGGTGGAATGGGAGGACAAGGCCTCGACCTGGGATGACATCGAGGGCGTCCATCAGTTACGAGTCACCATCCGCCGCCTGCGCTCGGCCCTGTCCCTGTTCCGTTCGGCCATCCCTAGAGAGATTAGCCAACCCTGGTCCGAGGAGATGCGCTGGATCGGCGGCGAACTCGGCCTGGCGCGGGACCTGGACGTCTTTATCGACGAGGGCCTCAGTCATGCCAGCGCTCGCCTGCCTCTCCCCGGCGCCGATGAACTCTGTGATATCGCCCGCGAGCGCCGTGCCCGCGCCTACCAGGAGCAGGTCCAGCCCATGCTCGCCAGCAAACGCTACCGCCGCTTCAAGGAAGGCTTC
>JBFZDM010000088.1:0-3652 GCA_041307365.1 Chromatiaceae bacterium
TGTGGTCCGGACAGGCCGGATAACCCAGGGCCGGGCGTATGCCCTGGTAGCCTTCGGCAATCAGATCCTGGTTGCTCAGGTCCTCGTCTTCGACATAGCCCCAGTGGCGCTGGAATACCCGCAAATGGAGCATCTCGGCCAAGGCCTCCGCCGGATAAACCTCGCGCCGTAGGTCGCCATCTCTGACGGAGTCGCGAGTACCCGCGATTTCACTGCGTACGACCCAGGGTTGCACCGGGGTAACCTTGAAGGTGCTGGCGAGCCATTGATAGCCGACCGGCGCCATGATTTTTGATGTTCGACCTGCACAACGATTAATTCCAAGGTGGGTGGCGCAAAAGCGATGATAAGCCATCCAGTGTCCCTTTTCCTCGCCTGGCGCTGCAAGCTATCCCGGGCCTGGCTAAGCTGGATTCGGTCCTGGCCAACCTGGGGGTCATCGCCGCGGGACTGCTGGTCGCTTGGACGGGTTCCCGCTACCCGGATCTACTTATCGGCACCCTGAATTGCCTTGCTGGTTCTCAATGGTGCCCGGCGGATTTTCGGACTGACGCGCCGGAGAGTGTGACCCTGGCCGATCGGCTGAGGGGCGTTCCCAAAAATGGGTTCGTTTGGTAATTTGCCCTTTTTTGCCACCCGTGCTCGGCCAAGGCCAAGGCGCCGGGGCCTGGGTGCGTGCGCGACGTAGGTGCGGCCATGTGCGCCGCGCCGGGTGTAATATCCACCGGCGTGATCAATCAGCGGGCCATCCTGGTAGCGGTCATGGCGCTGGACCAAGGCCCCCCGGGGGGAATGATCGGACGATCGATCAGACCGGGGCGGAATGGGTTCACGACAATAATTCACGCCATACCTGGGTATGCCTCGACACATTAACCGGACTGAGGGCAGTTATGTCTACTCAACTACAGATCCCCGTACCCGATTTCATAGACCTTGGCGCTGCCGAACTCCGCTTGCTCCTTGCCGCCACGCTCTTTGATCAAGGCCGGATTACCCTTGGCCAAGGCGCTGAAATGGCGGGGCTTTCAAAGCGGGCCTTCATGGAGTCTCTAGGCCGCTGCGGGGTCTCTCCCTTCAATCATGCGCCAGCGGACTTGGCCAGGGATATGGCCAATGCCTGACATCTTGACGAACACCAGCCCCTTGATTGCCCTTGATAATATTGGGCGTTTAGGGGTGCTGGTTTTCACATCTCACCGGCGATGGAAGTAGAGGCGTTGCGATTGGCGGGCGAGGGTCCATAAGCCCAAGGTAATTGGACGATATGGCGTATGGGAAAGTCCAGGCGGGCGCTGTGTTTGTGGTCACTGGCCCCAGCGCCAGCCAGTAGTCCAGGCGGCCGCCCAGTCCTGGCGACATGTCCATGGATGGCAATCTGATCAAAGCGTTAGCCCCCAGCGCGGTTTGAGTTGTTGCTCAGGCATCGGCAAGGTTCCTGCCTTGCCAGGCAGCGAATTCGAGTGGCCGGAAGCCAAAGCGAATGGCATTGCCGGAGTGAAGATGCTGAAATTCTTCAAGCGCCAAGGCGCAGAAGCGCTCCCGGTCGGTCTCGGCGATCGTAGCGGGCAGCCTGGCGCTGATCGTCGCGGCATCGGCCTTCCCGCCGGTACGGACGATTGCGGCAATGAGAGCGGAAAGCTGGGTCCGGTAGCGGAGGCGAACGATATCCGGGGGGACCAGTTGCTGGCGTACGGCCACATACTGCTGGCATGAGCGCTCATAGGCGCGCACAAAAATATCGCGCAGCAGCTCAATGCGCGTTAGCTCGTACACGCCCAGCAGGCCTTCGATGTAGTCCCTTTCCCCCACATCGATGAATGACAAGGGCGAGAGGTTGTGCCGGATGAAGGGAATGTTGGCGGCCAGTCGCGAAACGCGCTTATTGACGTCCTCAAAGGGCTGCAGGTAGGGCACATGCACCATGAGGAAGAAGGATTGCTCGAAAGGATCGCGTATTTCGGCGGCCATCTCCAGGATGATCCAAAACAGCTCTTCGATACGCTGCGGCAAGGCGATTCGGTTTCGATTCGTTCGTTTAGGTCTTCGGGGAGATTTTGGGCATGGCTCCAAGGCTGTTTGGCGCGATTACCGCTTAACGCGCCAAAAACTAGCTTTATTGGCGCGATCAGTCAAGATTCGCGCCATTCCTATTGGCGCGATAGGGGTGGGGCCCGCTCTGGTCCTAACCCTTTTCCAGCCCAGCGAGGAGTGCCGCCCACCCATCTATCCCGCCAAGGTTGGGATCGGCCTGGCGCGGGCGGCTAATTCTTGGGTTGGTCCGCCGAGAAGGGGGCGTTTTGTGGGTCCCGGCCGGTGATGCGGGCGTATTGGGCGGCATGGAAGGGCCTGAGCATCATCATCATGATGCCCGTGGTCCAGGCAAAGGAGAACATGCCGGACAGGGCGATGATCATGGTCATCACTTTCCAGCCTTCTGGCATCAGATCGCTGTTGTAGCCGACGGTGGTATAGGTACTGCCGCAGAAGGTGATGGCTTGACGAAGGGTGTCCACCAGGCCCAGTTGGAAGACGAGGATGGCCCAGAGGCCCTCGTGCTTAAAAGCGAAAGTGAGATGGCCGCTGAAAGTCGGCGTGTTACTGGCCACCTAAACTGACCCACCTACCGGCTCTCGGGCTTGAATGGATTGGCAATTCGCAGACCGTCGATGACGCGTCCGTCCTGCATGTCTTCGGAATACAGCACCCGGCATTGGGCCTTGAGCGCCATGGTGACGATCAAGGCATCCCAAATCGAAAAGCCGTACAGGCGGTGGAGATCAATGGCGCGCAGGATGTCGTCGTGGCCAATGCTCAGTATCTCCAAGCGGCCAAAGAGCTCGACCTTGCGGCGCGCGACGGCCGCATCGACGCCCAGCTTGCGGGTGACCGCGGCGAAGTACTCCTGCAACACCTGCGTGGACAGCACGCCGTTTCCGGTTTCCCATCCAGCGCGCAACAGCGACAAGCTGGTGGCTTGCTTGGCCGGTGCGTCGGCGTCGTCGGTGTAAACCAGAACGTTGGTGTCCAGGAAGCTACGTTCTTTCATGCAGCTCGTCGCGGTCGAAGTGCCAGCCTCGGGAATGACCTGTCCCGCTCAGCGATTCGAGCTCCTGCCAATCCGCGCGGTGGTGCTCCACGCCCGTCAGCCGTGCAAGCTCGTCGCGAATCAGTTGATTGAGGCTTTGCCCGCGAGCAGCCGCGACCTTGCGCGCTGCCGACAGCGTCTTCTCGTCGATGGAAAGGGTGATACTCATATCACAGGCCCCGCGTACACTGGTTATGTGCAAATTAGCAGGGCATGGCGGAAATTTCCAGGGCGTCGGATGCGGCAAGTGCGGCGAGACCGATCTGTCTAGCGCCACGCCGACAGCGAGCGCTACCCCCACGAATGTTGAAACCAGCAACGCTTGATGATTCCCGGTCACAAAGGGTGCGTGGAATGTCCCTCGCTAAGCATAACGGATCACTTCGTGTCGGTATATAATCATACGGGGCTTGACAGCTAATTCTTGGGTTGGTCCGCCGAGAAGGGGGCGTGTTGTGGGTCCCGGCCGGTGATGCGGGCGTATTGGGCGGCATGGAAGGGCCTGAGCATCATCATCATGATGCCCGTGGTCCAGGCAAAGGAGAACATGCCGGACAGGGCGAT
>JBFZDM010000282.1:0-5259 GCA_041307365.1 Chromatiaceae bacterium
AGCCGTGGGCGGGGTAGGCGGTCGCGACGGGAGAAACCGGAGGTGGGGGCCAAACCAGCCTCGCGGACCCAAGTCACGATGGGGGCTGGCGAAGCACCGCCTCCACCGTGGTGAAGGAGCCAAAGGCCAGGATGCAGTCGCCCGAAAGAGCGAGGCCACGAGCACCGGCAATGGCCTCCTCGATCCCGCCATAGGCCCTGATATTCAAGGTCCGCCCCAGTTGCGCACCCAGGCCATTGAGGGCAACCCTCAATTCAGGGACCGACAGGGCGCGCGGGCTATCCGCCGCGCCCAGGTGCCAGCAATCGACCCAATCCAGGAGGGGTCCGGCCACGGCCGCGGGCTCCTTGTCGGCGAACAGTCCGAGGACGGCATGAAGCCGACCCTGGCAGGGGAAGCTGGCGAGATTGGCGGCCAGGGCCTGGGCCGCGGGCCCGTTGTGAGCGACATCGAGGATCCAGGTCGGTGCCCCAGGCAGGACCTGGAAGCGACCGGGGATGCGCGCCCGCTGCAGGCCCTGGCGCAGATGGGCCCTGGCGAGGGTCAGCCGATCGCGCAGACAGGCGGTGGCCATGATGGCGGAGGAGGCGTTATCAAACTGGATGCGACCGCGCAGGGCCGGCGCCGCCAGGCTCAGAGGGGGCAGGCCGGGGGCTGTCCAGCGCCAGCCGGGGGACTCTTCGGTCCAGTCGAAATCGCGTCCCAGCACATGGGCCGAACAGCCCAGGTCCGCCGCCCGCTCCAGCAGGACGGGCAGAGGCTTGCGGTGTCCGAACACCACCGGGCGCCCCGGACGCAGAATACCGGCCTTCTCCAGGGCGATCTCCTCCAATGTCTCGCCCAGCCAGGCCATATGGTCACGGCCAATGCTGGTGACGATGGCGAGATCGGCGTCAATGAGATTGACCGCGTCCAGCCGGCCGCCCAGGCCCACTTCCAGGATGGCCAGGTCCGGACCGGCGCGCAGGAAGATGTCCAGGGCCGCCAGGGTACCGAATTCGAAATAGGTCAGGGAGTCCCGGTCCCGCGCGGCATCGACGCGAGCGAAGGCCTCGCACAGGTCCTGATCCTCGACCTCCTGGCCATTCAGGCGGATACGTTCGTTATAGCGCATCAGGTGTGGCGAGGTGTAAGCGGCGGTCCGGTAGCCTGCGGCGCCATAAATGGCCTCCAGCATGGCGACCGTGGAACCCTTGCCGTTGGTGCCGGCCACCGTGATGACCGGAAAAGGCAGGGCGCGGGGTCCCAGGCGGTCCCAGACCCGCCCTACCCGCTCAAGGCCCAGATCAATGAGGGACGGGTGCAGGCCCTCTTGCCAGGTCAGCCAATCTTGGAGATGGTTGAAGCGCATTGTCTAAGGATTGGAAAGTAAGGGCGGGCACTTGCCTTCCCTTGGGACTCGGCCAGGCGCGAACCCAAATGATGAGCGCCCTCAGACGGGGCCGCGATGAGTGAGGATAGCGATCAGGTCGGCGATGCGGTCACGCATCTCCCGGCGCTTGAGGATCATGTCCAGGGCGCCATGGTCCAACAGGAACTCGCTGCGTTGGAAGCCCTCGGGCAGGGTCTCGCGCACCGTCTGCTCGATGACGCGGGGTCCGGCGAAGCCGATGAGGGCATTGGGTTCGGCGATGTTGATGTCGCCCAGCATGGCCAGACTGGCGGAGACGCCGCCCATGGTCGGGTCCGTCATGACGGAAATGAAGGGCAGGCCCCGCGCCCGCAGCCGGCCAATGGCGGCGCTGGTCTTGGCCATCTGCATCAGGGAGAAGAGGGACTCCTGCATGCGAGCACCGCCACTGGCGGTGAAGCAGACCATGGCCGCCCCATTGGTCAGGGCCGCGTCCACCCCGCGGGTAAAGCGCTCGCCAACCACCGAGCCCATGGATCCGCCCATGAATTCAAATTCGAAGGCGGCGGCAACCAGATCCAGGCCCTTGAGCCGGCCGCGCATAACCACCAGGGCCTCCTTTTCGTCGGTCTCCTTCTGGGCCTGGGCGAGGCGGTCCTTGTATTTCCTGAGGTCCTTGAACTTGAGGGGGTCCAGGGATTCCAGGTCCGGCGCTATCTCCTCGCGGCCATCGGGATCCAGGAAATGGTCGAGCCGTCGCCGCGCGCCCAGGCGGCTGTGATGGCCACACTTGGGACAGACCTCCAGGTTGCGCTCCAGCTCGGCGCGGTAGAGGACTCCGCCGCAACCCGGGCACTTGGCCCACAGACCCTCGGGCACCGCCCGCTTGTTGGTGGATTCCGTGCGGATGCGGCTGGGCATCAGTCGTTCGAACCAGTTCATGGGTGCCGCTGTCTCCGCTGGCTACTGCTTGTCAAGCCTCAGGCCCGATCCGCGGCGTCGATAGCGACGCGCAGCCCGGCGAGGAAGTCACCGATGGCCGCCGGGATTTGCGCCGGCTTCATGGCCAATGCCTCCATGCGACCGACGATGGCGCTGCCGACGATGACGGCATCCGCCATCCTGGCCAGCCGGCCCGCCGTCTCCGCGTCCTTGATGCCAAAGCCGACGCCCACTGGCAGGTCGATCCGTTGGCGGATTTCAGCCAGCTTGGCCGCGACGGCATCCAGGTCCAGGTGACCGGCGCCCGTGACACCCTTCACCGCCACATAATAGACGAAGCCACTGGCCAGGTTGCCAATTTTAAGGATACGCTCCTCGTCGGAGGTGGGCGCCAGCAGATAGACCAGGTCGATGCCGGCCTGGCGCAGGATGGCGACCAGTTCTTCGCTCTCCTCCGGCGGGGCATCGACGATGAGGACGCCGTCCACCCCCGCCATGCTGGCCTGCTCGGCGAAGGAGTTGTAGCCCATGATCTCGATGGGATTGAGGTAACCCATGAGGATAACGGGGGTGGTCTCATCCTGGGCACGGAACTGGCGGACCAGGGCGAGGACATCGCGCAGCCGGGTGTGGTGGGCCAGGGCGCGTTCGCTGGCGCGCTGGATCACGGGGCCGTCGGCCATGGGATCGGAAAAGGGCACGCCCAGTTCGATCAGGTCGGCGCCGGCGGCGACCATGGCATGCATCAGGGGGACCGTAGTCTCCAGACCCGGATCGCCGGCCGTGACAAAAGGGATGAGGGCGGTGCGGCCCCGGGCGGCGAGGTCGGCGAAACGCGCGGCGATGCGGCTCATATCTGGATGCCCCCATGGGCGGCGACCGTGTGCATGTCCTTGTCACCACGGCCTGAAAGGTTGACGAGGATTGCCTGATCCTTGCGCATGGTCGGCGCCAGCCCGACGACATGGGCCAGGGCATGGCTGGACTCCAGCGCCGGGATGATGCCCTCGGTGCGGGTCAAAGTGTGGAAGGCGGCCAGGGCCTCGGCGTCCGTGATCGCGACATACTGGGCGCGACCACTGTCCTTGAGCCAGGCATGCTCGGGGCCGACGCCGGGGTAGTCGAGGCCAGCGGAGATGGAGTGGGTCTCGATGATCTGGCCATCCTGGTCTTCCATCAAATAGGTGCGGCAGCCGTGCAGCACCCCCGGCCGGCCAGCGCAGAGGGGCGCGGCGTGCCGCCCCGTCGCCAGCCCATCTCCCGCCGCCTCGACGCCGATCAGTGCTACCTCGGGATCCTCGAGGAAGGGATGAAAGAGTCCGATGGCATTGCTACCGCCGCCAACGCAAGCCACCAGGGCATCCGGCAGCCGGCCCAACCGCTCCAACATCTGGACGCGGGCCTCGCGTCCGATCACGGCCTGAAAGTCGCGCACCATGGCGGGATAGGGGTGCGGTCCCGCGACCGTGCCGATGATATAGAAGGTGTTGTCCACATTGGTGACCCAGTCGCGCATAGCCTCGTTGAGGGCATCCTTGAGGGTGCGGGAGCCGGACTTGACGGACACCACCTCGGCGCCAAGCAGACGCATGCGATAGACATTGGCCTCCTGGCGGGCGACGTCGATCTCGCCCATGTAAACCACGCACTCGATCCCCAGGCGCGCCGCCACGGTGGCGCTGGCGACGCCATGCTGGCCGGCGCCGGTCTCCGCGATGATGCGTGTCTTGCCCATCCGCTTGGCCAGCAGGGCCTGGCCGATGGTGTTGTTGACCTTGTGGGCGCCGGTATGATTAAGGTCCTCGCGCTTGAGGAAGACCTGGGCCCCGCCCAGTTCGCGGCTCCAGCGTTCGGCGTGATAGATGGGCGAGGGCCGGCCCACGTAGTCGCGCAGATCCGCATCCAGTTCCGCCAGGAATTGGGGGTCCTTGAGATAGTTCTCGTAGGCCTGGCGCAGTTCGGCCAGCGGCCTCATCAGGGTCTCGGGGACGAAAAGCCCCCCATAGGGGCCAAAATGCCCCCGGCCATCCGGCCAGTGATAGACCTCAGCGCGACTGGTCGCCATCGTTTACCCCTTTCATGAAAGCCGCCATCTTCTGACGATCCTTAATGCCCTTGTCCGCCTCCACGCCACCGCTAACATCCACCGCGAAGGGACGCACGCGACGTATGGCCTCGGCCACGTTAACCGGATCCAGGCCGCCAGCCAGCACGATATGCGGCGCCAGGTCCGCCGGGACAAGGTCCCAGTCGAAACATCGGCCGGTGCCGCCAGCCCTTGCCGGATCATAAGCATCCAGCAGGAGCCCGACGGCGGCGGCGTAGCGCTGGCGCAGGGCCCCCAAGTCCGTGCCGGGGCGCATGCGGATGGCCTTGATCCAGGGTCGTCCGAAGGCGGCGCAGTATTCCGGCGGCTCCTCGCCATGGAATTGCAGCAGAGCCAGGGGGACCCGCTCCAGCGTCGCCCGCACCTGGTCCACCCTCGCATCCACGAACAGCCCAACGCTGGTGACGAAGGGCGGCAGACAGGCGCATAGAGCCCTCGCCTGCTCGATCTCGACCGCGCGGGGGCTGGGGGCGTGAAAGACCAGTCCAATGGCGTCGGCGCCCAATTCCGCCGCCGCCTTCAGATCGGCCTCGCGGGTCAAGCCGCAAATTTTAACCCGTGTTCGCATCTTGGCTGAGTCTTTTGTTGGCTGATGTCGTTGCTCGCCGTGGGCCGGCGGAAAGAGGGCGAAGCTGATGGCACGCAAGCTCGTCCTCCCCTTTCTTACGGATCCTCGTCGTGAGCCAGGAAAACTGGTCCCCTCCCCTGCCCGCGCGGCGACCCTCAGGTAACATCCCTAACCCGCTGGGGTAAACCGAATGCCGCCGGATAATCCGCCCGCACGAAATAGAGGCCCTGGGGCGGCGCCGTGACCCCGCCCCGGGTGCGGTCGCGAATCGCCAGCAGTTCCTCGACCCAG
>JBFZDM010000111.1:0-2730 GCA_041307365.1 Chromatiaceae bacterium
ACCCGCCTGGCTCGCTATGATCCGCCGTCACACGGCATCCTTAGATTCTGGTGTCCACCCGGATATCGAGCCGTGGCCCGACGACGTCCTGGATCTGCTCCGGCGAGAGCGGCGGCCCGAAAATGCAGTTCGTATAAGGGGCGAAGCAGCGCAGATAGAGCACCGGGGAGCCGGATTCAGGTTCCATCCACCAAGTGGTCTCCTGAAACACCAGGTCGCTGCAGCTCAGGCCGCCGAGCAGGGCCGGCATCCGGGTGTTGTAGTCCTTGATGAAGGCCTGCCCGACACGTTCGACCATGATACTGACCGGCTCGACCCTTTGCGGTTCCTCCGAGACGGTCTGGATCTCCATCTCGCACCAGGGCGAGTAGCGGTTGACGCCGCCGACCAGGCGGCCACCCTGGAAGGTGGCATGCGCCCTCCCGGCGGGAATCGTCAAGGGTTCCGTGAGCACCACCTGGACCAGGCCATAGGGCACAGGTTGGCCCCCGATCCCGCTACAGCCCGAAAGCACCAAGGTGGCGGCCAGAAGGTACTTGACAGGGGGCATGACACACTCCCGAAGGCGGCGATTCGCGGCTCAGTCCCACGACCTGGGGTCATCGGCATTCGCCGCGCGGCTGTCGCGGCCCGCGAGGAAATGGGCCGAGATCCCAAGCCCGAGCAGGAGGAAGAGAGAGATCACGATGAGGGCGGACGCACTGACCATATTCGGAATTCCGGTGACAGTATACTAAATTCCTTATCATGACCGCAGGAATTCCGGTGACGAATTCCGGTGACAGTATACTTAATTCCTTATCATGACCGCAGCGACGGCTTTGGGATTGCCGCCAGACACTCAACACCGGGTGCTGGCGCCTGCTTGGGGCCTGTGGCCGTCATCATTGTGACTGCAAACAGGCATGCAATTCGCCCACGACGATCATGATGATCATCATCGAGTGCAGCAGCAAGAGTTTGAAAACCAGATTCTCGAAAAAGGCTTAAGTCATATCCACTCCTGCAACCATGGCCAGCACCCACCGTATCGCACGCGCCCTCGGCCTCGCCCGCTCCCTGGGCCTGTACTATGGCAACCCCCTGCGGGCCGGACGGCTCAAGCGACTTTACGCACCCTTCCTCGCGCCCGGCACGATGGGCTTCGACATCGGCGCCCATGTGGGCAATCGGGTGCGCTGCTGGCGTGCCCTGGGCGCCCGGGTCATCGCAGTGGAGCCCCAGCCGGACCTGCTGCGGGTCCTTGATCTGCTCTATGGCCGGGACCCGGCGGTGACCCTGGTGGCGGAGGCGGTCGGCGCGACGACCGGGCAGGCCCCAATCTGGGTGAGCGATCTCCACCCCACCGTCACCACCCTCTCCGCCACTTGGGCCGACCAGGTCGGCCAGGGACCGGACTTCCGTGGTGTGCGCTGGCGCCGGGCGGGGGAGGTCCGTGTGACGACCCTGGACAACCTGATCGAGCGCTTCGGCGAGCCGGACTTCGCCAAGATCGACGTGGAGGGCCTGGAAGCGGAGGTCCTCGCCGGCCTCTCCCACCCCTTGCGCGCCCTGTCCTTCGAGTACCTGGCGGCCGCCGGGGACAGGACCCCGGCCTGCGTGGACCGGCTGGAGGCCCTGGGGGATTACCGCTACAACTGGTCCCCCGGAGAAAGTCACCGCCTGGCTTCAGCCCGCTGGCTGGACGCCGCCGATATGCTGACCGCTCTCGCCGGGCTGTCCCAGGGGTCCGGTGACGTTTACGCCTGGCGCGCGGATGTCGCTCGGGCGACCTGAGTCTAAGGCCCGCAGCACTGCCTGGGCGAGGTCCGCCATGCCACCCAGGGCCGGGCGCCGGGGGACCAGGCCGGGGGTAAAGCCCTCCGCGAGGAAGGCATCGCCCACCTCCGTCCGGCTGGTGATGAGGTGGACCGGGACCTCCCAGGATGCCCCCTCGCCGCTGACGGCGGCCAGGGGTTGATGATCCCCGAGCACCAGCAGCACCAGATCGAGGTCTGGCCTATGGCGCAGCCAGCCGGCGACGACCCGAAACAGGTAGGCCACCGCATCCGCGTAGGCGGGGCCGGGGTCCGTCAGGATATTGGCCTCCGTCGTGGCCGAGGTTATCTGTACCGAATTGGACTGGGCCGGGTCGAAGGGGTCCGCGGTGAGGATGCGGCCCCAATCCGGCTGGTAGGGCGGGGTGGGCCGGAAGGGGGCATGGGAGCTGATCGTGGCCAGGACGGCGAGACGCGGACGGCCGTCGCCCCCCGTCAGTTCCGCCGCGTCCAGCCTGGCCAGGGCGAACTGGTCCGGGATGCGCCACCAGCCCATTTCCGGCCCCCGGTAGTCCAGGACCTGGGCGTCCAGGACGGCCTCGTAGCCATAGAAGGCGCCCTCGGGCCAGGCGTAACGCAGTCCTGGCATCACCCCCAGGGTGCGATAGCCGGCATCGGCGAAGCGGTGGACCAGAGTCTCGCGGCCCTGGGTCAGTAGCTGGGCATAGTCACCGTACTCCGTCACCTCCACGCCGGACAGGAAGCTGGCGTGGGCGAGCCAGGAAGCGCCGGCGAAGGTCGGCGAGCGGACCAAGGCCGAGACCACCCCGCGCCCTGTCTCGGCCAGGGCGGCGGCCAGGTCGGTGCGTGCGGGGTCCAGTGCCGCCGCCAGGCGCGATTGATCGAAGGTGGCGGCCCCATAGGATTCGGCGAAGAGGATGACGACATGGGCCCCCCGCACCCGGCCGAGGTC
>JBFZDM010000114.1:0-7948 GCA_041307365.1 Chromatiaceae bacterium
GGCTGGGGGTGATGGTGGCGACCTGGTCCAGGGTCTGGTCGATGAGATTGGCGCGACCCTCGATCCGGACCTCCGCCGAGGAGCCCTCGATGACCAGGGGGTCAAGCGTCTCCACCCAGCCGTCGCGGATGCCCACGGTGCCCTTGATGTCCTCGAAGACGAAGCCGCGGTCGAACAAGTCGGTGAAATCCAGGGTGAGACGGCGCCCCAGGGCCCCCAGATTGAACACGCCCAGGACCCGGCCGACGCCGGGTTCGACCTCCAGCAGGCTGCCCTTGCCGATCTCCACCTCGATCTCGCCCGCCAGGGTGGCCAGGGCCAGGTCGCCAGGCCCGCCGGGCCAGGACAGCCAGGCCCCGGCCTTGGCGGGGGCCAGCTCCAGGGGACTGGCGTAGTCCAGGTGCCGCAGTAGTTGGCCGAGATCGCCGGTGCTGGCCTCGAGGTCCAGACGCGTCCGGGACGCGGCGCCATCCCGCGTCCAGGCGCCGCTTCCCGTCAGGTCGAGGTGGGTGGGCCCGTCCAGGCGAATCGTGTCGATGGCCAGCCCCGTGGCGGTGGGGACGGCTCTGAGGGTGAAGCGGCCGAGATCATTGTCCGACCAGAGGAGCCGCTCCACGGCGAGGTCCAGGGCATGAGCCTGACGAGGATCGGCCGTGCCTGGCTCCTGCTTCAGGGGGGCGGGCCTGGCGGGTTCTGGCTCCATGTCATCCCCCAGCAGGGGTTTGAGGTCCAGTCGTTCGAGTTCTAGGCGCAGGGGCTCGGCGCGAGCCTGGTGGGGGATGCGCAGGCGGCCGGCCAGTTCGCTGGCCTCGACCTGGATATCCCATTCCTTGGCGCCCTGTTCCAGATTCAGACGCACCTGCCGGAGCCGGGATTGGCCCAGGCGCAAAAGGTCAATGCGCAGGTCGGCGGCGGTCAGCCGCGGGCCGCCCGTCAAACCCGTGCCCGTCGGGCCATGCGCCCAATCCAGCCAGGGATTCAGGTCCAGTTCGGGTATCCGGCCGGTCAGGCGCAGGCCATCGCCGGCGGGTGGGTCGGCCTGCCCCTGGCCCAGGGCGAGGGTACCGCGCTTGAGCCTTTGCCCGCCCTGGTCATCGCGGGTGAAGAGCAGGTTCAGGGCCAGGTCCCCATAGCGACCGCGCAGCGGGGTATCCGCGTCCGTCTGGAGTTGCCAGTTGAGGCTCAGCGACCGCGCCGCCCCCCGCGCCTTGCCCGCCGGGGGCGGCAGTTTGACCGCAAGACCCTGGAGGTTGGAACTCAGGGCGAAGTCCGCCTTCAAGGCGCGGGCACCCGCATCGGGCGGGGGGGCGGGAACGCGGATGTCCATCTCCCAGGGGATTTCGCCCTCCAGATGCCGCCAGAGCGGACTGGGTAGCTGCCCCGCCAGGGTCCCGACGGTGGTCACGGCGTTCAGCTTCAGCCGGGTCAGCCCGGTCCCGGACGCGTCATCCTGACCTCGGTCAAGGTCCAGGGTCAGGGGCGCGCCCAGGAATTGGGCCTCCAGGCGCGAGGCCGTCACCCCCATCTGGTTGAAACTCAGGGCCCCCCTCAGATCATGGAGGACCAGATCCGCGCCGGCGAGGGTTAGGCCGGCAGCGCCTGGCCAGGAGAGGGTGCCAGCCAGGCGTAACTGGTTTTCGGGGTGGCCCTTGGCCAGGGGAATGTCCAGGTCCAGATCGACGTGGACCTGGCCCTCGGCGGTGAAGAGTCCCGGGATGGCGCCCAGTCGCCGCTTCAGGGGGGTCTCCTGCAGAAAGACCAGGCCTTGGGCGAAGTCACCCAGGGCTTGGCCTCGCACCTGGATGGAGCGGGCATCCCCAAGGTCCGGGATCCGGGCCTGGGCCGCCAGGAGCGGGAATCCCAGGATCCCGCCGCCGGTGGTGACGATGTTCATGGCCTGATTATGGAAATGGACGAAGCCGTCTAACCCCTCCAGGGGCGGCCAGTCGGGGTGGAAGTTCAGCCCCATCGCCTCGACCCCCAGCAGGCAATGGAACTGCCCCTCATCCTGGCGAAAGGGGAAAGCGGCTAGCGGACCCCGGAAGAGGACCAGCCCCATGGGGATGCGGCCCGCGGGAAAGGCCCGCTCCAACCAGTCGCGGAGCCTGGGCTTGAGTTTGGCGTCGGGGAGATAGTCGCGGATGGCGGTGGCATTGGCGCTCAGTATCTCGGCCTGGAGGTCCAGTTCCGGCCCCTGGCCGGCGGGATGGGCCGGCAGATGGAGGTCGAAGCGCAGGCGCAGGCGCAGGTCCGGATTGACCGCCTCCAGGGCCTCGGCGGCGAGGCGCGTACCCCCGGCGCCGTCGCCTTGCCAGGTCAGGGGGCCATTGAGGCGCTCCACCTGGATCGGGGGGCGGTCGCCCAGGAGCCAGGGCAGTTCAAGCCTCACGCCTTCCCCCCGGGTCAGGATACGGCCAGACGCCGGGTCCAGGGCCAGGTCGAGAGTGATCCGCCGCGCCGCCAGGCGGCTGGGACCCTGACCGGGAATCAGGCCTTGGAGATCCAGACCCTGGACCTCCAGTCGGGCCAGGCCATCCACGAGCCGGGAGTCCTGGACCCGGTGCCAGCTATCCAGGGCGACGCGCTCACTGGTGATCCGGAGGCTGGCGGGCAGGCGCCCCGCCGTCAGGGGGCCCAGGTCGCCGCCCCGCCATTGGAGATGGATCTGGCCGGCCCAGTCACCTGGGCTGGCTGCCTCGCCCTGGAGGTGGGCGGTCAGGCGTAGCCGGGTGGCGGGGTCCGCGGCCAGACGCGCCTGAAGATGGATGAGGTGATCGGCGCCCGCGTTGTCGAAGTCGATCCGGACCTCCGACAAGACCAGGGGCTGGGCCTGGGCGCCCTGGTCCCGCCATTCGATCTCGCCATCCTGGAGTCGCAGGCGCCCCCGGGCGAGAAAAAACCCCAGGGCGGGCCCGGCACCCAAGTCCGCGCCGCCGGGGAGGTCGGCGAGGGACAGGCGGCCATCCTTGTCCCGCTCCAGGCGCAGGCGAGACCCCTCGAGGGTGATGCCCGTCACCTGGGGCGAGCCCTGGCGCAGGCTCGCCCAGAGGTCCAGGTCCAGGTGGAGCCGGCGCAGATGGATCTGGGGCACGGGGTCGCCGGGTGCCAGCAGGTCCACCTCTTCCAGGGTCAGGCGGGGGCCCGTCAGGCTCAGGCGGAAGCCACCCAGGCGCGTCTCGAGACCCAGGGTCTCGGTGAGGGACGCCGCCAGGTGCCGCCGCAACCGGTCCAGGCCGGCCGGGGCCAGGCTCGCGGCGGCGAGGGCAAGCCCGAGGATGAGGGCCGCGCTCAGGAGATAGGGCGCGAGGGGCGGGGGGCTGGACCGCGAAGGGCGGGACATGGTCAAGGGTCTCGGTGCCGCGCCAGGCCGCGGTTCAGATCAGGACTACGTCATACTGTTCCTGGGGGTAGAGGGCCTCGGCCTGGAGCCGGATCGGCTTGCCGATGAATTCCTCCAGTTCCGCCAGGTGGCCGGACTCTTCGTCGAGCAGACGGTCGATGACCTCCTGCGAGGCCAGCACCAGCAGGGTCTCCACCTCGAACTGGCGCGCCTCGCGCATGATCTCGCGGAAGATCTCGTTGCAGGTCGTCTCCGCCGTCTTGACGGTGCCGCGGCCACCGCAGCAGGGACAGGGTTCGCAGAGGACATGCTCCAGGGATTCGCGGGTGCGCTTGCGCGTCATCTCCACCAGGCCGAGGGAGGAAACTTCGCTGATGTGGGTCTTGGCGTGATCCTTGGACAGGCACTTCTCCAGGGCGCGCAGAACCTGCCGCTTGTGGTCCTCGTCGGTCATGTCGATGAAGTCGATGATGATGATGCCGCCCAGGTTGCGCAGGCGCAGTTGGCGGCAGATGGCCTGGGCCGCCTCCAGGTTGGTCTTGAAGATGGTTTCCTCGAGGTTGCGATGACCGACGAAGGCCCCCGTGTTGACATCGATGGTGGTCATGGCCTCGGTCTGGTCGATGATCAGGTGACCGCCGGACTTGAGCTGCACCTTGCGCTGCAGAGCCTTCTGGATCTCCTCCTCCACCCCATAGAGATCGAAGAGGGGGCGCTCGCCCTGATAATACTCCAGCCGGTCGCGGATGTCGGGGATGTACTGATCGGCGAAGGACAGGGCCTTGTCCATGGTAACGCGCGAGTCGAAGCGCACCCGCTCCACCTCGGGTCCCACCAGGTCGCGCAGGGCGCGCAGGGCCAGGGGCAGGTCCTCGTGGACCAGGCCGATGCCGTCCCCGCCCCGGCAGCTTTCCTTGACGTCGTGCCAGAGCTTGGAGAGGAAGGCCATGTCGTTGATCAGGGCCTCCTCCGTGATGCCGTCGGCGGCGGTACGGGCTATGTAGCCGCCCTCGCCCCGCCGTTCGCTGACATAGCGATGGAGGATGTCGCGCAGGCGCCGCCGCTCCTCCTCGTCCTCGATCTTCTGAGACACGCCCGTGTTCTGGAGGGTGGGCATGAAGACCAGATAGCGTGATGGGATGGAGATGTTGGTGGTGAGGCGGGCGCCCTTGGTCCCCAAGGGGTCCTTGACGACCTGCACCACCAGGGTGTCGCCCTCGCTGACCAGGTCGTGGATGTGCTCGCCGCGCGGCTCCCCCTCGGACCCGACGATGTCGGAGGTGTGGAGAAAGGCGGCCCGTTCCAGGCCTATGTCCACGAAGGCCGCCTGCATGCCCGGCAGCACCCGGCAGATGCGTCCCTTATAGATGTTGCCCACCAGGCCTCGACGTTCCAGTCGCTCGACGATGATCTCCTGCACCACGCCATTCTCGACCACGGCGACGCGGGTCTCCGGCGGGGTGATGTTGACCAGGATTTCCTCGCTCATGGCGGTCCTTGGGGTTCCTTCGGCAACTGGTTAATAGGGGGGCGATGCCATCATTAGTCCATCGCCCAGCAAAAGAATTCCTTCCTCGGCGAGCAAGAGTGCCGTCTCGTACAGCGGCAAGCCCATGACGCCCGAATAGCTGCCGCGCAGTTCCCGCGCGAAGAGGGCGCCCAGACCCTGGATGGCATAGCCGCCGGCCTTGTCGGCGGGCTCGCCGGTCCCCCAGTAGGCGCGGGCCTCGCCCTCGCCAATGGGGCGAAAGCTGACCTCGCTTTCGCTCAGGGTCAGGCGTTCCTCCTTGCCGACGAGGGCCACCGCGCTCAGGACCCGATGGGTGCGTCCCGACAGGAGCCGGAGCATGGCGGCGGCCTCCTCGGCATGCCGGGGCTTGCCCAGGATACGGCCGTCGATGGTTACCAGGGTGTCCGCCCCCAGGACCGGGACCCTGGACCCAGAGGGGACAAGGGCCCGACCGGCCCGCGCCTTGTCCAGGGCGACCCGGCGCGCATAGTCCTCCGGCGCCTCCCCTGGCAGGGGCGCCTCGTCCATTTCCACCGCGATCACGGCATGGGAGACGCCAATCTGCGCCAGGAGTTCACGGCGCCTGGGCGATTTGGAGGCCAGATAGACCTGGGGCTTAGCCATGGGATCGCCTGTATCTCGCAACTACCCATCATTGGGGCGCGGACGCGCCAACCCAACGCTACCTGAGCGCGCTGGGTACCTGAAGCGATGCCCGCCCTGGTGTCGGGGGGCTTGACCGCGACCAAGCCCAGGCGCTGGGATTGAAACTGGCTCGCCTGGGGTGCCGCGGCGGGCTAACCTTTCGCCCCCTTGCCGATCAGGCCCGATGATAGGGATGACCACCCAGCAGGCTCCAGGCCCGGTATAGCTGCTCGGCCAGGATGACCCGGACCAAGGGGTGCGGGAAGGTCAGGGGCGAGAGGGACCAGAGCCGGTCGGCGCGGGCCCGGCAGGCCTGGTCCAGGCCCTCGGGACCACCGACCAGCAGGGCCAGGTCCTGGCCCGACCCCAGCCAGCCGGCCAGCTCCCGCGACAATTGCTCCGTGCTCCAGGCCCTGCCGCGCTCATCCAGGGCGATCACCTGGGCCCCCTTGGGCAGGGCGGCGAGCAGCCGCCCCCCCTCTTCCCGCCGCGCCCTATCCGGGCTGGCGCCCTTGCCCCTGTGTCCCGGTTCTATCTCCACCAGGCGCAGGGCGCATTCGGTGGGCAGGCGCTTGGCGTATTCCCCATAACCCGCCTCCACCCAGGCCGGCATGCGCCGGCCAATGCTCAGGAGGTGGATGCGCACCGGCCCCTTCAGTCCAGGGCGGGCCCGAGCAGGAAGTCCACCTGCCCGAAGCCCTGGTCCTCCAGGGAATCCATGACGGCGTCCATCCAGCCTTCCTCGTCCTCGCGGGGTACCTCGCTGACCAGGCCAGTGACATAGCGATAGGCCTCGTGGGGGGAGAAGTCCGCTGGGATGCTGACAAGCCGCACCCGCCCTGGGTCCTTGCTTGGCAGGATCATGAGTCGCTCGGTCATTTTGAATACCTCCTCGGCATTTGGGCCCATGGGGGCCGTTTGGGGACATGATATAGGGATGGCGCCGCATTTTCCCCTCCGGGCCTCATTTGGCTCCACCGGATTTGACCTCGGAGGCTTCGGTATATAATCGTCACTCCAGCGCTCCGAATGTCCCCGTCTCCGGTGCCACCACAGGAAAGGATTGATAAATGAAAGACTTGTCGGCCAGATTCCAGGTCCTGCTCGGAGAGCGTATCCTCATCCTGGACGGCGCCATGGGCACCATGATCCAGCGTCACGGCCTGAGCGAGGCGGATTACCGGGGCGAGCGCTTCGCGGACTGGCCCCGGGACCTCAAGGGCAACAACGACCTGCTGACCCTGACCCAGCCACAGGTGATAGGCGGCATCCACCAGGCCTACCTGGACGCCGGCGCGGACATCCTGGAGACCAACACCTTCAACTCTAACCGCGTATCCATGGCCGACTATGGCATGGAGGATCTGAGCCGCGAACTCAATGTCGCCGCCGCGCGTCTGGCGCGGGACCTGGCGGACGCCGCCGCGACCCCGGACCAGCCGCGCTTCGTCGCCGGCGTCCTGGGGCCCACCAACCGCACCCTCTCCATCTCGCCGGACGTGAACGACCCGGGCTTCCGCAACCTGGAGTTCCCGACCCTGGTCGCGGCCTATGTCGAGGCCGCCGAGGGCCTGATCGAGGGCGGTGCCGACTTGCTGCTGATCGAGACCATCTTCGACACCCTCAACGCCAAGGCGGCCATCGTCGCCTGCGAGGAGGTCTTCGAGAAGCAGGGCCAGCGCCTGCCGGTCATGATCTCCGGCACCATCACCGACCAGTCCGGCCGCACCCTCACCGGCCAGACGACGGAGGCCTTTTACAACAGCCTGCGCCATGTCCAGCCCATCTCCATCGGTCTCAACTGCGCCCTCGGGCCCTATGAACTGCGCCAGTATGTCGCCGAGATGGCGCGTATCGCCGAGACCCATGTCTCCGCCCACCCCAATGCCGGCTTGCCCAACGAGATGGGCGGCTACGACCTGGGGCCCGCCGAGATGGCCCGGGAGATCGCCGAGTGGGCGGAGGCCGGCCTGCTCAACATCGTCGGCGGCTGCTGCGGCACCTCCCCGGACCACATCCGCGCCATCGCCCAGGCGGTGGCGGGCAAGCCACCGCGCCGCCTGCCCAGCCTGGCCCCGGCCTGCCGCTTGTCCGGGCTGGAGCCCCTCAACATCGACAAGGCCCTCAACTTCATCAATGTCGGCGAGCGGGCCAATGTCACCGGCTCGGCCAAGTTCAAGCGCCTCATTCTCGATGGGGCCTTCGAGGAGGCCCTGGACGTCTGCCGTGTCCAGGTCGAGAACGGTGCCCAGGTCATCGACTTCAACATGGACGAGGCCATGCTCGACGGCGTCGCCGCCATGCGCCGCTTCCTCAACCTCTGCGCCACGGAGCCGGACATAGCCCGGGTGCCCTTCATGATTGACTCCTCCACGTGGGAGATCATCGCCGCCGGGTTGGAGTGCGTCCAGGGCAAGCCCATCGTCAACTCCATCTCCCTCAAGGAGGGCGAG
>JBFZDM010000132.1:0-4128 GCA_041307365.1 Chromatiaceae bacterium
CCATCGACGCCGATTTCCTCATTACCTACACCAACGCCCCGCAACTGGTGGGAGACGACGGCAAGGTATTGCGTAACGAGAAGGGCGAGCCCTTGGTCTGGGACAGCGTGACCCAGGCGGCAACGGTCTTTGCCGAAGGCGTGGTCCCGGCCCTGCGCGGCAGCCATGATGTCGGGGGCAAGCAGGCGCGCACCGCCTTCGATGTTTTCGCCGACAGCCTGAAGGAGGTAACACCGGACTATGCCGCCGAGGTGGCGGGGGTGTCCGCGGCGACCATCCGCCAACTGGCGGTGGATATCGCCCGCGCGGCCCGTATCGGGGAAACCAAAAGGGTGGGTGATCTGACCCACAGATACCGGCCGGTCATGGTGCATACCTGGCGCGGGCTGTCGGCCAAGGAACACGGTGTCCAGACCTGGCGCGCCGGTCTTGTGCTGCAAATGCTGATCGGCAACCCGGATGCCGTGGGCGGCATGGTGCTCGGCAAGGTTTACGACAAGCCCGAATACATGGAGCCCGCCAAGTGCGAGTACCCACCCAAGCGGGTGGATCTGGCCAAGAGCGTCTACTTCCCCAACGGACACCACGACGTCTGTCAGCAGGTAGCGCTCACGATGTTGGACCCCGCCGCCTATGGGCTGCCCTATGTGCCCGAGATGCAGATCTTCTACGCCACCAATCGCCCGGTCTCCACCTCGGATACCGCCACCCAGTTCCGTTCCCTGGAGAAGACCTATAACGTCGTCATCGAGGTCCACATGAGCGAGGTGGCCTGGATGGCGGACATGGTGCTACCGGACCTTACCTATCTCGAGGCCTGGCACCTGTCGCCGACGCGCTGGACGCCGACCACCAAGCACACGGCCATTCGTCAGCCGGTGGCTAATGTCTATGGCATCCAGCACGATGCCTACGATGTCCTCTGGGAACTAGCCAAGCGCCTGGACCTGCGCGACGCCTATATCGCTGAGGTCAACAATGCCTGGAAACTCAAGGAACATGTCTTCCAGCCGGGCCGGGATTACAGCGCGCGCGAGGCGGTGGAGGTGATCTGGGCCGACAAAACCAAGGGCGAGCCCTTCGAGACGGCCCTGAAGCATGGCTTTATTGGCAAAAAGGTCAAGCCGGCGGATACCTATCTGAAAGGCGTCGAGGCCCAGTTCAAGGGGCCAGGCAAGCCTAAGATGATGTTTTACGCCGACCAAATGACCCACACCCTCGACAAGCTGCGCAAGACGGTTTCGGAAAAGGGTGTCGGCAACATTGACCTGGACCAGTACGCCATTGCCTACTCCCCTATCCCGACCAAGGAGCACGCCTTTCCCACGCCCCACCGGGAGGCCACGGACCTGCCCTTCTATCTGATCACCTTTAAGCGCATGTATCGCAATCAGATGGCTTGCCACAATACCAACCCCATCCTAAACCAGGCGCTTGGCAAGGGCATCGACGACAACCGGGTCCTCATGAACACCGCCGCCGGCACTGGCATGGGCATCAAGGATGGCGACGAGGTGATCGTCGAGACCCGCGTCGGCAAAGTGAAAGGCAGGGTGCAACTCACGGAGGGCATCAGGCCCGATACCCTCGGTATCTCCTATCACTACGGCCAGTCTTCCCCCGGCTTCCCCGCTTACGCTCGCAAGGGCATCGACGTGAATAGCGTGCTCGAACTCCATCCCGATCGGATCTCGGGCATGAACTCCTATAACGATACCAAGTGCAACATTTATCCCGCCTAAGGGGAGGAGCGGCAAACATGAAGCTAGTACGCGTGATCGACACTAAGCGATGCATGGGCTGCCGGTCCTGCGTGGCCGCCTGCGCGGTGGAGAACCACTTCACCCCGGGTGCCCCCTGGAACGTCATGATCGAAGCCGAGCAGGGGACCTACCCCAATCTCTACCGCACCTTCGTGACCATGAACTGCATGCACTGCGACAACCCGCCCTGCAAGACGGCCTGCGACGGTGTCAAGGCCTTTGCCATCTCCACGAACGAATTGGGGGTGGTACTAATCGACTACGAGAAGTGCATTGGCTGCGGCTATTGCGCGGCGGTCTGTCCCTATGGCGTCCCGCAAATCACCCAAACAATCGAGAACCTCTTTCCTGGCCAGGAGGCGACACCCCCGGAGGCTATCCCAGGCGCCGAACGGCACTGGACTCATCGCAAGAAGCCCAAGGTCGCCGAGAAATGCACCTTCTGCTGGCATCGGTTGGAACAGGCCCTGGCGGACGGCAAGGCCCACCGCATTGGACTGGAACCTCAATATACCCCGGCCTGCGATCTGGTGTGTCCAGTGGACGCCCGCTTCTTCGGCGATCTGGACGATCCTGAATCAAAAGTCGCCAAGATGATCGGCCACAAAAAGGCGGCGCAACTCAAAGTTGAATATGGCACGGCGCCGCGGGTCTATTACGTCCTGGAAGGGGGGGAGAAGCGATGAAAATCACTCTGGGTCCCATCTTCGTCGGCCTGGCCGGGGCAATGTTGCTTGTCGCCGCCCATGCCGCCGATCCAGCCGCGACCACCGACGAGGGCATCTATGCCAAGTCGCCGCTGGGCGCCGGCATCCTCGCCGATCTCCTCCGCGAGGGCGATATTTCCCCCGGCGATGAGTACACCCTGGAGGTAGGCGGGCGCTTTCACCGTATCCATGCCCGCTTCATGGCCTATAACTGCGTCTCCTGCCATGTCGGGGTGGAATTCCCCAAGGACGCGCAGTTCCTGCGCCGCGAGGAGTTCCCCATCGCCGCTTATCCCGGCGCTGTGGATCGGGGCATCTGCCTGGGTTGCCATCGGGGCGAGGGCGCCCTGGCGACACCCTTCTATTCATTCCCGGGCAACTAACCATGACGCAACGGGATAGATCCATCCAACAGCAACAGTGGCGAGCCGAGACCTACTGGTTTCTCGCCGCACTCTATGGTCAACCGATCACTGGGCCAGCCCTGGCGCGGCTGGCTGGCGCCGCCGCCACGAACCAGGAGGAGGAGACGGGTATCGGCGATGAACTCCGCGCGGCTCTGGCGGAGGACGCGGGCTGCAACTTCGAGGACCTGAGCCAACGGCTTGCCAGTGAACACGCCCGTCTCTTCCTTGGCCTGCGTGAGGGCTATGGCCCGCCGCCACCTTACGAATCCGTGTGGCGGGAGGCCCGCGTCCTTGGCGACAGCACCCTAGCCGTGGCGACGGCCTATAGCGAGGCCGGGTTCGTGGATGCCGGCCAGTGCGGGCCTTGCGATCACATCGCCAGTGAACTCAGGTTCCTGGCGAGCCTATGTCATGCCGAGGCCGAGGCGGCGGCCAAAGGGGAAACCGGCGAGGCAGCCTGGGCGCGCGAACGCCAGATCAACTTCGTCGACGAACACCTGCTGAGGTGGGTGCCTGAATACTGTCAGGAATTAGCGCGCCAATCCCGTGAACCCTTGTACGCCGCCCTGGCGCTTGTCACCGGGAGAGTAGTCGCCGGGGATGCCATCACCATGGGCGCCGCCAGGGTTGCCTCCAAGCAGGCTAGCTCCGACATCCGCTGGCAGGAGGGGGTGGTGGCATGAAAAATATGGGTATTTTTCGCTCGGCCGCGCTGGCGGGATTGGCGGCAATTGCCTGGCTGACCACCTTACCGGCGACTGGCGAGGAGACCTTGGGCGCGCCCCCAAAAGACCCCGAGACACAGATGATGGTGCGCACCTGGAACGGGGAATGTATCGCCTGTCACACCGAGCAGGCCCTTCTTTGTCCGCCACGCGCCGGCATGGACATGGAAAAGCTGGCGGATGCCCTGCTTGACCCCTTCCAGTTCCAGAAGTCCGATCACGCCGGCATGGCCTGCAAGACATGTCACGGCAAGGGTTATGTGGATTATCCGCATGCCCCGGCTCAAGGTGAAAAGGCATTGGAGTGCGTCGAATGCCACGCGCAGATTGCCTTCCGGGTTCAGTCCCAATTCGACCAAAGCGTACATGCCCGGAACCTGTCCGAGCACTTCACCTGCAACACTTGCCACGACCCCCACGTCGATCGGGTGGCGCGCGCGGTCGGGGATCCCAGCCAGACCGTGGCCATAGACAACGCCAGATGCATGGCCTGCAATAATTCAGACGAGAAGTTCGCGGAGTATGG
>JBFZDM010000172.1:0-2703 GCA_041307365.1 Chromatiaceae bacterium
CACTCGGGCAATGCCTCGGTCCGCGATGGCGAAGAATTCCTGGTCACCCCCACCGGGGCCTGCGCCGACACCCTGGCACCGCTCGACCTGATCCGCTGTCCACTGGCGGGCGAGATTCCCGCCGGCGCCTCCCTGGACGCGCCCCTGCATCGCCTCGTCTATCGTCACCAGCCGGCGGCGCGCGCCGTGCTGCACAGCCACGGTCCCCATGCCGTCGCCCTGAGCCTGGCCGGCCGGGATTTCGCGCCGGCGGATTTCGAGGGCCGACTCTATTTTCCCAGGGTGCCGGTGCTGGATATCCCCTATGCCGACTATGTTGCCAAGGCGCCCCTGGCCGTCGCCGAGGCCCTGGCCAAGCATCCCATCGCCATGGTGCGCGGCCACGGCGTCTATGCCTGGGGCGAGAGCCTGAATCGCGCCTACAAGTGGACTAGCTCCCTGGAACTGTCGGCCCAGACCTTTATTCTGGCGCGTCAGGTGGGGGTGTTCTGACGCCCTGCGCGGGAAGCATCCGTGCCACCGCTCTGGGGCATGCAAGGGGGCCAGGACTTGCCTCCCCACGTTGTTGCCAATCCCGAGTCTCAAGGCCAAGGTTGTCGAAATCTTCAACCATGCCAATGGAAAGCCATGTTGGCATGAACAGCCGGGAGCGGGTTGGGCTAGATTGAGAGGCAGTGACGGCAAGACTCATCGGCTACCGGCTTTCTCCGCCGTGAGGTAGGCGATCCAGCCTGCCTCCGGCTCTCCTTCCTCCACCGGCACGAAGACGCCATCCGGTTCCCCCTTGTCGTCCCACCCTTGCCAGTAGCAAATCACCCGGCCGAAGCCCGCTTCCGCCAGCAGTTCCCGGATCTCTGGCAGGGACCAGAGGCGCCAGTCGTAGCTGAAGGCCCGCTCCAGCCGCGAGCCATCCGAGAAGTTGAAATGGATGTGGCACACTAGCCGCCCACTGATGGGGTCATACTGGGCCTGGTCCCAGACGTAGGTGAAGGGACCATCCTCGCCCTGGATCACCCGATCCTCCGCCGTGACCCGGTAGGCGTCATAGCCGCCGTAGGCATCCAGGAAAAACACCCCGTCCGGCTTGAGGGCCTCGCGGACCCGCCGGAAATAGCGCAGCAGGCCCGCCCGTTCCGTCAGCAGCCAGTAGCTGAAGTTCATGGCGCAGATGATGTCCTGGCCCCCCGTCTCAACCGTCCGCACGTCCCCCTGGCGGAGCGCCACTCGCCTCGCCTGGGTCTCTTCTAACCGCGCCAGATTGTTTGCCCGCCCCCAGTCCAGCACATCGGCATCGATATCGACCCCCGTCGCCTGGTTGGTCTTGCGGCGCCGCACCCATTCACAGCACAAGGCCGCCGTGCCGCAGAAATCCTCCCGCAGCCGCCTGGCACTCTTGCATCGCAATTCGCGGTAGGCGCGGTCGATGAAGTCCACCTCCGCCTGGGGGCACTGGACCGACTGCTCGTAGAGACGGTGGCGATCCGCCTGTTCGGCGAGGGTGGGAGATGGCGCAGGCTTGGTCATGACCGGTAAGGGTTCGAGGTTCGGAAAATGGATGCGGACGCCGATATACCACAGCGCGGCACTCCTCGCGAGGCTTGGCATGGGGTGTGGAGGCCCATCAAAGGCGGGCGCGGGGCGGGGATCTCCTCTTGTCTGGACGGGCATAGCGCCGACAAGGGTGCCAAGGAAGGGCGCCGAGGCGCCGAGGAACACTTGCGCCCTAGTTTGGATTCCATTATCGTTCGCCCCTCCCGCCGGCAAGGAAAGGCCCGCAGTGGTTCAGCCCGCGCGCCGGCCCGGTGACTCCCTTCCGGAGAGGTGTCCGAGTGGCTTAAGGAGCACGCCTGGAAAGCGTGTATACGGAAACGTATCGAGGGTTCGAATCCCTCCCTCTCCGCCATGCATGTTGCAACTTTGTCCTTCATCAAGTGCTTTCTTTTTCGCGGTCTTGTGGATCAATATTGAAGCATTGGTCTGCAACCCCTGAGTGCCGACTATCCCTGGTGACCTGGTGCTAACCCAGCAAAAAAACCCTGATTTCTGATAGATTTCGGGTTGAGCTTGGTACGGTCGAAGGCGGTTTTTTGTCCATGTTGTATCCCCGATTCCATTTCTTGCTCGCCCGGGGTTTCACCGGGCTGGTCCTTCTGGTGTTCGTGGCGCTCTGGTATGGGCTGCTCCAGTCGGTGGCCTCGGACTGGTTCGGCGTCCGGCCAGGATCTGATGCCCTATGGCGCGACTTGGGGGCACATCTCCTGCTCGGGTGCCTGTTGTTCACCATGGCGCGGAGCCCCTGGCGCTTCGGCCTGACCTGGATGGCGCTGACCGCGGCCTTTACCCTGGTCAATGCGGCCAAGGTGTCCATGCTTGGCGGGCCCGTGATGCCGGACGATTTTCTAGCGGCGCGCAATCTCTTTCTGCTGTTGTCGGGCTGGCAACTGGCGGCCGCGGTGCTGACGGTGGCGGTGCCCCTGGCCTTGTTGGGATGGATGTTTGCCTGGCGGCGACCCCGGGCCTGGGCTAGCGTGGGCACCCTGGCGTTGGCGCTGATGGGGTTGCTGGCCTTTCCCGAGGCGACGAGCCGGGCCCTGGATGATCGATTCGGCGATTGGGTGTGGAACCAGCGCGGCAATTTCGAGGCGCGGGGCCTGCCCCTCCATCTCCTGCAGGAGGGGGTGCGCAGCCGCGCTCGCCGCGAGC
>JBFZDM010000231.1:0-4097 GCA_041307365.1 Chromatiaceae bacterium
TGGAAATGCTGCGGGGCGACGAGAAACTCATCACCCTGGTCATTGGCTGCAACATCATCGGCTTCGGCCTGCTGCTGGGGATCGGCGACCGCCTGGGTCGCCGCGACCGCGACGAGTTCAGCGTCGGCTGGCGCCAGGCCCTGATCATTGGTCTCTGTCAAGCCATCGCCATCATCCCGGGCACCTCGCGCTCTGGCATCACCATGACCGCCGCCCTCTTCCTGGGGCTGACCCGCAAGGCCGCCGCGCGCTTCTCCTTCCTGCTATCCATCCCGGCCATCCTCATGGCCGGCAGCCTGGCGGGCCTGGAACTCATCCAGTCAGCCGATCCCGTGGATTGGCAACCCTTCCTGCTCGGCGCCCTCATCGCCTTCGCCGTCGCCTACCTCACCATCCATTTCTTCCTCACCTTCATCGAAAGGATTGGCATGATGCCCTTTGTGATCTATCGGCTGTTGGTGGGCGCCTTCATCCTTCTCGTGGTGGTTTGACGCCAGTCAGACAGGCCTATCCCCCCCTAGCGACCGGAGCTGGTTCCAGGGTCCTATTCCCGGTCCAGGCCCAGCGCCAGGTCCGCCTCGATATCGGCCAGGTCCTCCAGGCCGACGGCGACACGGATGAGACCCTCGCGGATGCCGGCGCTGGCGCGTTCCTCGGCGCTCAGGCGGCCATGGGTAGTGGTGGCGGGGTGGGTGATGGTGGTCTTGGTATCACCCAAGTTGGCCGTGATGGAGAGGAGGCGGGTCGCGTCGATGACCCGCCAGGCGGCCTCGCGGCCGCCGCGCACCTCAAAGGCGACGATACCACCGCCGGTGCGCTGCTGGCTCCCAACCAGCCCATGCTGAGGGTGGGATGCCAGGCCTGGGTAGTGGACGCGCTCGACGGCGGGGTGATCCACCAGCCACTCGGCCAAGGCCTGAGCGGCGCGGGCATGGGCCAGCATCCGCAGCTCCAGGGTCTCCAGGCCCTTGAGGAAAACCCAGGCATTGAAGGGACTCATGCTGGGCCCGGCGGAACGGATGACGCCGAAAATCTCCTCGCCGACCAGTTTGGCATCGCCGACCACGGCCCCGCCTAGGCAACGCCCCTGGCCATCCAGGTATTTGGTGGCCGAGTGGATGACCAGGTCCGCGCCCAAGGCCAGGGGCCTCTGCAGGGCCGGGGTGCAGAAGCAATTATCCACCGCCAACAGGCAGCCATGGGCATGGGCCAGGTCCGCCAGGGCGCGGATGTCGGCCATTTCCGTTAAGGGGTTGGAGGGGGTTTCCAGAAAGAGCAGCCGCGTGTTCGGCTGGATGGCGGCCGCCCAGCCATCCAGGTCGGGCAGGTCCACATAGCGGGTTTCTACGCCGAATCGGCCCAGGTATTTGTTGAAGAGGATCGTGGTGCTGCCGAAGATGGCGCGGGAAGAGAGGATATGGTCGCCCGCCTTCAGCAGCCCCAGGCAGGTGGAGAGGATGGCCGCCATGCCCGAAGCGGTGGCGACGCAACTCTGTCCGCCCTCCAGGGCCGCCAGCCGTTCCTCGAAGACCCGCACCGTCGGGTTGGTGAAGCGGGAATAGATATTGCCCGGCTCATCCCCGGCAAAGCGGGCAGCCGCCTCGGCGGCGTTGGCGAAGACATAGCTGGAGGTGGTGAAGATGGGCTCGCCATGTTCCCCCTCGGCGGTCCGATGGTGTCCGGCGCGGATCGCCAAGGTGGCGAAGCCCGCTGTCTGCCCTGGGGTCATGGTGGCGGTTCCTGATTGTTCTGGACGATGCCGCCTTCTCTCGATCGGCATTTGTTGCGTCAGGCATTGTTATAGAGTTCGATGACCGTTTCGCTACGGCGCTCCCCGGTCCACCGGGTGGCGTCGTTGCGCATCTCCTCCAAGTGGTGGAGATAGGTCTCGGTGACGTCGCCGGTGACATAGTCGCTGTCGAAGACGGAGGTGTCGAATCGGTCCACGTCGCTCTTGCCCCTCTTCTGCACGGCATCGATGAGATCCTCCAAGTCCTGGAAGATGAGTCGATCCGCGCCCAGAACCTGACGGATTTCCTCCTCGCTGCGACCGTGGGCGACGAGTTCGCTGGCCGCGGGCATGTCGATGCCATAGACGTTGGGATAGCGCACCGGTGGCGCGGCGGAGGCGAAATAGACCCGCCGGGCGCCGGCATCCCGGGCCATCTGAATGATTTGCTGGGAAGTGGTGCCCCGGACGATGGAATCATCCACGAGGAGTACGTTCTTCCGCTGGAATTCGAGGGCGATGGCGTTGAGCTTCTGGCGCACCGACCGCTTGCGCACCTGCTGGCCGGGCATGATGAAGGTGCGACCGATGTAACGGTTCTTGATGAAGCCCTCGGCGTAGCCCACCTCCAGGGCCTGGGCCAGTTGGAGGGCGGCGGTGCGGCTGGTGTCCGGGATAGGGATGACCACGTCGATGTCGTGTTCACCCCACTCGCGCTTGATCTTGGCCGCCAGCTTGCGCCCCATGCGCGAACGGGCCTTGTGGACCGAGATATTGTCGATGAAGGAGTCCGGCCGGGCGAAGTAAACAAACTCGAAAATGCAGGGCGAGAGCACGGGCCGGGCGGCGCATTGACGCTTGTAAAGCTGGCCCGTGATGTCGATGAAGACGGCCTCGCCGGGGGCAATATCCGCGATCAGTTCAAAACCCAGGGTGTCGAGGGCCACGCTCTCGGAGGCGATCATGTACTCGGTGCCCTCCCCCATCCCCCGCTTGCCATAGACGACGGGTCGGATGCCGTGGGGGTCGCGAAAGCCGAAAAGACCGAAGCCGGGGATCATGGCCACCGCCGCGTAGCCGCCCCGGCAGCGCCGGTGGACGCCCTCGATGGCGCGGAAGACGTCTTCCTCGTCGATGCGCAGCTTGCCTTCGATCTGCAACTCGTGGGCCAGAATGTTGAGCAATATCTCCGAGTCGGACTCGGTGTTGATATGACGCAGGTCTTGCTCAAAGAGGTCGCGCTTGAGGGCGTCCGCGTTGGTCAGATTGCCGTTGTGGGCCAGGACTATGCCGTAAGGGGAGTTGACATAGAAGGGCTGGGCCTCGGCGGAACAGGAGGCGCCGGCGGTGGGATAACGGACATGCCCCACGCCCATGTTGCCCCGCAACTGGATCATGTGGTGATTGTGGAAGACATCCCTTGCCAGGCCCGTATCCTTGCGCATATAGAGCTTTTCGCCCTCGCAGGTGACTATGCCGGCGGCGTCCTGGCCACGATGCTGGAGAACCAGCAGGGCGTCGTAAAGGGACTGATTGACGGGATTCTTACCGACGATACCGACGATACCGCACATGAACCACCTCGTGGTTAAGCCAACGGGGCGCCGAACGCCGCGGAGAGCGCACCTTACCCAATGCGGCGCCAGGCGTAAAGGGGCGACGTTGGGGAAGGGGCAAAAAGTCGTCGGCGACCGTCGTGCAACCTGTTATAGCAATCAACTAATTGAATATTAATGCAATATTCCGGAATGGCATCATAGGGTTCCGATCCGCTCCTCCACCTTGGGCGGCACCGCCGCCAGCACCCATTCCGCCAGAACCCCAAAACGACCGACCAGACGGGAATCCCGCCACACCGCCTCGTTCGGCATGGGCGTCAAGGCGGCCAGAAAGGCCAGCATGGCCAGGATCAGGGCGCCCCGCATCGCCCCCAGGAGACCACCCAAAAGCCGGACCGTGCCCCCCAATGGCGCCCGCTCCACCAGGGAAGTCAGCAGATAGCCCAGGAGACCGCCGGCTAGGGCCAGCCCCAGCGCCAGGAGCAGAAAGGCACCCGCCGCCCGGCTGGAAGGGCCTTCGAGCCAGGGCGCCAGCTCCGGCTCCAGGGCGGGATAATGCCGCCAGGCCAGCAACAGGGCCAGGGCCCAGATGACCAGGGACAGGATCTCCCGCACCAGTCCCCGGGCCAGGCCAATGAGGATCGAGAAGGCCATGACCCCGAGGATGAGGGCATCGATCCCGTTCATACCCCAGATCTGGGAACCGTTCATGTCGCGGTTGTCATCCCCTGGATTCCGCCGTCCGGTAGGCAGTGACTCATCGACGCTGTCCTGGACTTAGTAGCGCTGTATCTGCCCTGTCAAACCCG
>JBFZDM010000267.1:0-3643 GCA_041307365.1 Chromatiaceae bacterium
GACGGTAGAGGTCGCGGTGCCGTCCCACCCCGGCCAGGTCTTGACCGCGCCGATCAGCTTCATCGACCCCAGCCTCAACGAAATGACCCGCACGGCGCGGGTGAGGGTCATCCTGGAAAATCCCGATCGCCAGCTCCGTCACCGCCAGACCGCCCAGGCGGTGGTATCCGTCACGGCACCAGAGGCCCTGCTCGTGCCACGTGCCGCCGTCCTCCGACATGGGGTTCGGCCTATCGTCTATGTGGACGAGGGTGGGCTTGGCTACCGGGCACGCGAGGTCCGCCTTGGTCGCGTGGGCGATACCGACGCCGAGGTCCTGGGCGGCCTCAATGAGGGCGATGAAGTGGTGACCCAGTCCGCCCTCATCCTTGACTCCCAGGCGCAACTAGCCCACGCGGCCGTCACGGTCGCCTCCACCGAGCACGTCCATGACATGCTGCCCGCCAAGGTCTCCGCCGGCACCCCGCCCCACGACGCGAAGTCCTACGAACTCCTGCGCACCCTGGCCTTCGCCACCGCCGATGCCGCGAGCGCCCTCGCTGCCGACGATCTGGCCGGCTACCAGAAGGTATTGCCCGCCTTGCGCGAGGCGCTCGCGGCCTACCTCAAGGGCTATGCCCCGGCCGCCCGGAGCGAACTGGCCAATTACAGCCCCAAGCTGGCCGAGGCCCCTGATCTGGATGCCGCGCGCCGCGCCTTCGAGCCCTTGAGCACGGCCGTGGCGGACCTGGCCCGCGAGGAACACCTTCATCACCGTGAGGAACTCTGGATCTATCAGTGCCCCATGAGCCCGGTACTGGGGACCGCCCGCTGGCCCTCGCGCACCCATCAACTGAGCAACCCCTTCTTTGGCTCCGCCATGCTCAGATGCGGTGACGAGGTGAAGTAAGAAAGCCCCCATGATAGACCGCCTCATCCACTGGTCCCTGCATAACCGCTTCCTGGTCATCAGCGGCTTCCTTGCCCTGTGCGCCTGGGGGCTGGTAGCCCTGAGCCGGGTGCCCATCGACGCCATCCCCGACCTCTCGGAAAATCAGGTCATCGTCTATGCCGACTGGCCGGGCCGATCGCCCCAGGAAGTGGAGGATCAGATCACCTACCCCCTGTCGGTGTCTCTGCAGGGGCTCGCCGGGGTCAAGAGCGTGCGCGCCTCCTCGATGTTCGGCTTCTCCTTCCTCACGGTGATCTTCGAGGACAAGATCGACGTTTACTTCGCGCGCACCCGGGTCCTGGAACGGCTCAATTCCCTGGGCGACCTGTTGCCCGAGGGCGTGGTGGCGCGGCTCGGACCTGATGCCACGGGTCTCGGCTGGGTCTATCAGTACTACCTCAAGGATGAGTCGGGCAACCAGGACCTGGGGTTCCTGCGCACCCTGCAGGACACCTTCGTCCGCTATCAACTCGCCGCGGTGCCGGGTGTGGCCGAGGTTGCCAGTATCGGCGGCTTCGTGCGCCAGTATCAGATCGAGGTCTCGTCACTCCAGATGAAGCAATTTGGCGTCACCCTGGGTGAGGTGATGGACGCCGTGGCCGCCAGCAACCTCAATGTCGGCGGCAAGACCATCGAGGAGAACGGCGCCGAGTTCATCGTGCGCGGGGTCGGCCTGGTCCAGGGAGCCGAGGACCTGGAGGTGATCCCGATCATGCCGCGCGGCGGCACGCCGCTCTACCTGCGCGATGTCGCGACCATTCAAATCGGTGGCGAATTCCGCCGCGGGGCCCTGGATGTGGATGGGCGGGAGGTGGTGGGCGGCATCGTGGTGATGCGCTATGGGGAGAATGCCTATCAGGTCATCCAGGATGTGAAGGGCCGGATCGCCACCCTGGCCCCTGGCCTGCCAACCGGCGTCAGCCTGGTGGCCTTCTATGACCGTAGTGACCTGATCGGGCGCGCCATCGCCACCCTCAAGGAGGCGCTGACCGAGGAAATCATCCTCGTCATCCTGATGCACATCCTTTTCCTCTTTCATTTCCGCAGCATCCTGATCGTCACATTGCCGCTGCCGGCCTCCATCCTGATCGCCTTCATCCTGATGGACCAATTCGGCATCCCATCGAACATCATGTCGCTGACCGGCATCGCCATCTCCATCGGCGTCCTGGTCGATGCGGGCATCGTCATGACGGAGAATGTCATCCGCCACTGCGAGCGCGCCGAGGCGGCGCTCAGGCGCCGGCTGAGCGCGGCGGAGGTCTTCGCCCAGACCTTGACGGCCGCTACCCAGGTCGGCCGGCCCATGGTCTTCTCGATGCTGATCATCATCCTCGCCTTCGTGCCGGTCTTCCTCCTGACCGGTCAGGAGGGCAAGCTCTTCCACCCGCTGGCCTACACCAAGACCTTCGCCCTGATCGGGGCCACCCTGCTCGCGGTGACGGCGGTGCCGGTCTTCTGCACCCTGCTGGTCCGCGGCCCGCTCAAGCCCGAGGGGCAGAATTGGCTGATGAAGACCCTGCTGCGGGTCTATGACCCGGTGCTCGACTGGGCCCTGGGGCATCGCAAGACGGTGATGGGGTTGGCGGCATCGCTCCTCGCCATCTGTCTCGTCATCGCCTGGGGTCTGCCGCGGGCGGTCAATGCCTTCCTCCCGGAATCCATCGCGCGCCACACCCAAGGCTTCGGGACTGAGTTCATGCCCACCCTGGAGGAGGGTTCCTTGCTCTTCATGCCGGTGCTGCTGCCCGCCACCTCGCTGACCGAGGTCAAGCGCATCATGGCCTGGCAGGACCAGGTGATCAGCGCCCACCCGGCGGTCGCCTCGGCGGCCGGCAAGCTCGGGCGCGCCACCACCGCCACCGACCCGGCCCCGGTGGAGATGATCGAAACCACCATCATGCTCAAGCCTCGCGACCAGTGGCCCGCCGGAACCACCAAGTCCTCCATCATCGCCGACCTCTCGGAGCGGCTCATGAGTCTCCCCGGCTATGTGCCCGGCTTCCTCCAGCCGATCGAGAACCGCATCCTCATGACCAGTACCGGTATCCGCGCCCAGGTCGGGGTGAAGATCTTCGGCGACGACCTCGATGCCTTGCAGCAGAAGGCCTTCGAAGTTGAGCGTGTCATCAATCGAGTACCAGGGGCGGTGGGGGTGGCGCCCTCCCGGGTGCAGGGCAAGCCCTACCTGGAGATCGCCGTGCGCCGCGACCAGCTCGGCCGTTATGGGCTCAGCGTCCAGGAGGTGTTCCGCCAAGTGGAGGCCGGAATCGGCGGCGTGACCGTCGGCACCACCATCAAGGGCCGCGAACGCTGGCCCCTCCAGGTGCGGCTGGAACAGGCGGACCGCGGCGACATCGACAAGCTCGGCGAGATCCTGGTCGCCACCCCCTCCGGGGCCACCGTCCAGTTGCGCCAGGTGGCCGACATCAACCGCGTGGTCGGCCCCAACGAGATCCAGAGCGAGAACGGCCGGCTGCGGGTCTTCGTCCAGGCCAACGTCGGCGACCGCGATCTGGGTGGCTTTGTCGAGGAGATCAAGGACCGTATCGCCCGGGAGGTGACCCTGGCCCCGGGCATGACCATCGAATACTCGGGTCAGTATGAGCACCAGTTGCGCGCCCGTCAGACCCTGCTCTATGTCTTCCCCGCCGTCATCCTCATCATCTTCGCCACCCTGGTCATGACCTTCCGCTCGGTGGGGGAGGCGGC
>JBFZDM010000273.1:0-2718 GCA_041307365.1 Chromatiaceae bacterium
GCCGCCTCCAGGATGGCGCGGATCTGCATCTGGTAGATCTCGGGGAAGGTTATCCCCAGGCGCACGCCGCGATGGCCGAGCATGGGGTTGGTCTCGTAGAGGGCGCGCACCTTGCGCAGCATGGTCTCCTTCTTGGCGATAGCCTCCTCCACCAGAGCCGGATCGACCATCTGACGCATGGTGTTGACGTCCTTGCGGGCGAGATCACTGGCGTGGATCAGACCCAGGGTACCCGCCAGCACCGCCAGGCCCCGGGTGGTGGCGGCCAGTTGGCGCAGCTCCGCCAAGTCGCGCTCAAGCTGTTGCTCGTTGGGCAGGAACTCATGAATGGGCGGATCCAGTAGGCGGATGGTCACCGGACGAGGGGACATGACCTCGAACAGTTCACGAAAGTCCTTGCGCTGCAGGGGAAGTAGCTTGTCCAGGGCGGCCTGGCGCTGTTCCGGGGTCTCCGAGACGATCATCTCGATGACGATGGGCAACCGCTCCACGTCGTTGAACATGCGCTCGGTGCGGGCCAGACCGATACCGACGGCGCCGTACTTGAGGGCGCGGCGGGCATCATCCGGGGTGTCGGCGTTGGCCATGACCTTGAGCCGGGCGACCTTATCCGCCCAATCGAGAAGGACGTTCAGTTCGTTGGTGAAGTCCGGTTCCACGGTCGGGATCTCGCCCAGATAGACTTTGCCGGTGGTGCCGTCGATGGTGATGACGTCACCCTCGCGGAAGCTGGTCTCGCCCACATAGGCCTCGCGGCGAGCGACATCGACGCTGATGCCCTCGGCGCCGGCGACACAGGGCTTGCCCATGCCGCGCGCCACCACGGCGGCATGAGAAGTCTTGCCACCGCGCGAGGTCAAGATACCCTGGGAGGCGAAGAAGCCGTGGATGTCCTCGGGCTTGGTCTCCTCGCGGACCAGGATCACCTTCAGCCCCAGATCCCTTCCCATCTGCTCGGCGCGATCGGCGTCGAAGATGGCGATACCGAAGGCCGCGCCCGGCGAGGCGGGCAGACCCTGGGCCACCGCCTCGGCGCGATGGGAGGGGTCCAGCCGCGGGAAGAGCATCTGCTCCAGCAGCTCCGGCTGGATGCGCAGCAGGGCCTGCTCCTGGGTGATGATCCCCTCGCCCACCATCTCCACCGAGGAGCGCACCATGGCCTGGGCGTTCATCTTGCCATTGCGGGTTTGCAGGCAGAACAATTGGCCGCGCTCAATGGTGAACTCGAAATCCTGGATCTCCTTGTAATGGGTCTCCAGCTTGGCGCGCAGTTCCTCCAGCTCCTGGGCGATGCGGGGCATCTCGGAGGCCAGGTGATCGATGGGCTTGGGGGTGCGGATGCCGGCGACCACATCTTCGCCCTGGGCATTGACCAGGTACTCACCAAAGAGCTTGTTCTCGCCGGTGCCTGGGTTGCGGGTGAAGGCCACGCCGGTGGCGGAGTCGTCGCCCCGGTTGCCGAAGACCATGGTTACAATATTGACGGCGGTGCCGTTGGCCATATCCGTGGTGATGTTGAACTGGCGGCGGTAATCGACGGCGCGGCGGCCCATCCAGCTATTGAAGACGGCCTTGATGGCAATCTCGAGCTGATCGAAGGGCTCCGCCGGGAAGGGTTTGCCAGTGTACTCCTCCACCACCTTGAGGAAGCGCTCACTGACCTCCTTGAGGTGGGTCGCGGAGAGATCAAGATCCTCCTTGACCCCCACCTTATGCTTGACCATCTCGAACTGCTTGTCGAACAAGTCGTCCGGGATCGCCAGGGCCACCTTGCCAAAAAGCTGGATGAAGCGCCGATAGGCGTCGTAACCGAAGCGCTCGTCGCCGGTCTGGCGAATCTGGCCGTTCAGGGTTTCGGGGTTGAGGCCGAGATTGAGGATGGTATCCATCATGCCCGGCATGGACATGGCCGAACCCGAGCGCACCGAAACCAGGAGCGGGTCATCCGGGCTGCCGAAGCCCTTGCCCGTCTTGGCCTCCAGGGCCCGCATCTGGGCACGGACCTCGTCCATGAGCCCTTCCGGCAAGGCGCGCGCGGGCGAGACCAGGTAATCGAGGCAGGCCTCGGTGGAGATGACGAAACCCGGGGGGACATTGAGCCCGAGCTGGGTCATCTCGCAGAGGTTGGCGCCCTTGCCGCCCAAGAGCTTCTTGTCCTTGCCATTGCCTTCCTCGAAGGCGAATACGCTTTTCCTGGCCTGGGTGTCCATCTTGTCGCTTGCCTCTCTTTTGGGGATGGATATGAATGGGATGGAGGATGAATGAGGGATGGCCACGCAATGGCCGCCGCGAGGGAGGCTGGCAAGGTCCTGCCAGCGCCGGGCATCAACTCAGGCATCTGACTGGATTGTCATACCCGGCTCCCTGAGTGCCGCGCATGGTACTCCAAACCGGCCCAGGTTGCTCCGGCGCGGGGAATCCAGTCAGCTTGGCGGGACAAGGCTACAGAGAGGTTACCTGCTCACCGTGCCTCCCCAGCCAGAGAAGAGCGACAGCGGTTAGCAAGAGGGATCAGGGTGGGTTCCGCCATCAGATTTTATTGAATTTTATATGTAATCAGAGGCCATGCCTGGGTTGGCCAGCCACCAGGATTCCACCCCCCAGCCGATCGGTTATACTGCCGGCCTCTTTTCGTTGGCGCACCTCGATCACTGCAATCATGCTCGACAAGAACTAAGACCCCCAGACCCTGGAACAAGGTTGGTATCGGACCTGGGA
>JBFZDM010000274.1:0-6331 GCA_041307365.1 Chromatiaceae bacterium
AAGCCGTCGCCTTCGAGATCACCCTCGTCGCCCATCAACCGCGTTCCCTCCGCCGTCTCTCCCGACTCTTGATTCCAGGTCATGGAGCATCTCGAAATCCATGCAACGGGTACCCTCACCCTTGGGCAGCTAGCCCGGAGGACCGGAGGACGCTCGGGACGGCGGCCTCCTTAAAAACTCGCAACTTATTTTTGGCTCCAGGGTCTGATTCCGCCCACATTCGATTTACCCACTAACAGGAGTTCGCCATGAAACCAGCCACCCCTCCCAGCCTGATGCCCGCATTGCTCACCCTGGGCCTATGCGCGAACACGACTTGGGCCCAGCAGGGGCCCCACTATGCCCCGGCTACCCCGCCGCCGGCGCCCCTGACGGCGCCCCTGCGGGTCGAGCCTCTGGCGTTGGACGAAAGCGAATTGGAGGCGGCCATCCGCGCAGCTCAGCCTGATGCGGGCGGCCAGGTCCAGTGGGCCATAGCCCCGGCGCCCGGGGCCAGCCCCGTGCCCCCACCCGCGCCGGTCTCCGATCTTGCCCCTGCCGCGCCAGATGTCGCGCCGGCGGAACCGGCCCCCGCGCCCCCACCCGATCCTGTATCCATGCCAGAGCCTGCTCCGGCCAGCTCCAGCGCCAGCAGCGTGCCCCACTTCAGCGGTGGCGTGGGTTACGACGAGCGCGCCCGCATGGAAGCCGTCAAGGCTCAATTCAATCTGCGCCTCCTCTTCGCGGTTGCCGGCGAGGGCAGCTACCTCTCTGGCGTCCGGGTGACCATCAAGGACGCCCATGGCGCGACCCAGCTCGACACCATCGCCAACGGCCCCTGGTTCTATGCCCAGTTGCCGCCGGGGTTCCATGTCCTGACCCTCGACAATCAGGGTCAAATCCAGCAGCGCAAGGTCACCGTACCGGCCCAGGGCGCGGTGGTGGAAAACTTCTACTGGCAAGGACGGGCGACTAGTGCCCCCGAGGAAAAGACTAACGAATGGGCGGTCCGACCCGCCCCGGTGAAGCCCCCCCATTTTGTGCCGGCACCCGGCACCGTGGGCCAGGTCCCCCATCTCAGCGGCGGCGTCGGCGACGGTGACAGGGCGGGCATGGAAGCCGTCAAGGACCAGTACAACCTGCGCCTTCGCTTCTCCATCGCCAACTCGGAAGCGGATGTCCCCCCCATCCGGATCCGCATCACGGATGAGGGTGGTCGGCAAACCTTGCTCGAAACCCAGTCCCAGGGGCCCTGGTTCTACGCCAAACTGCCGCCGAGGCAATATCTCCTGCACCTAAATTACAGGGGCCAGGTCCAGGAGCGGAAAGTCGCCGTGCCCGGCAATGGCGCCGTCGGCTTGTCCTTTGACTGGGATCGCTAAGGCTTCAGGCTATCCGCGGAGCCCGGGGCCAGGTCACGGGACTCCGCGGCTTGGACCCGCGCCCGCACGCCCTCTGTCGATGGCGCCACCTCCATATCCACCCCGCTCATGGCCGGCATGACCCCGACCAGGCTAGCCGGCAGGCGTTGCCAAGCGCTGATGAGAGAGACAAGCACCGAGGCGAGATAGGGGATGGACTGGACGACGAGCACCGCCATCCAGACCCGGACATCAAGCATATAGCTGTCCTCGCGCATCATCACCAACACGGCGCCGAGCCAGAAGGCGATGAGGAAGAGCCCTTCCTCCCGCGCATCTGCCAGGGCACGGATGAAGGCCGGGGCCTGGGCTAGCTTGGGTGTGCGATAGAAACCCAGCTTGTCGGAAACCATTCCCGCCAGGATGGCCCGAGAGATGGTGTGGGACAGGGCCAGGCCGGCTAAGCCAGCGGCCAGACTCTGGCGCATGGTAGCAATCACGCGGCGCCGGTAGAGAAAGAGACTTTTGGATACCTTGAAGAAAAAGAGCACCAACGGAATCATGGCGACCGTTATGTAGGGCGGCGTGACATAAAGGGGAAACACCACCATGGCCACGGTCCAGGCCAGAGCGGCGAAGTTAAAGATCAGATTGAAGCCATCCGCGAACCAAGGCAGCCAACCGGCGGCGAAGTGATAACGCTGGCCAGCATCGAGCTTGGTCTGGATCGTACCTAGAAACTGGCGGCGGTGATGGGCCAGGATCCGGACGGCGCCATAGGCCCAGCGATACCGCTGTTTCTTGAAGTCACTAAAGCTATCGGGCATGAGCCCGCGCCCATAGGTGTAAGGGATGTAGAGGGCCTTGTGGCCGGCCTCGAACAACCGCAGTCCCAGCTCCGCATCCTCGGTGATGCACCATTCGGCCCACCCGTCCGTCTCCACCAGGGTCGTCCGCCGGATCATGGTCATGGTGCCGTGCTGGATAATGGCATTACGCTCGTTACGCGTCACCATGCCCAGCAGGAAGAAGCCCCGGTATTCCGCCATGCACATGGCCTTGAAGGCGTTCTGATCGGCGTCCCGGTAATCCTGGGGCGCCTGGACGATGGCCACTTCCGGATCCTGGAAGGCCGGCACCAGATCCCACAGCCAGAGCGGATGCACCACATAGTCGGCGTCGATGACCGCCACCACCGCGGCGTCCGGATCTGTGTGACGCAGGGCAAAATTGAGGGCGCCCGCCTTGTAGCCCGCGAGAGGAGCCACATGGAAGAAACGAAAGCGCTCCCCCAGAGTGGCGCAATACTCCTCCACCGGCTCCCATACCGCCGGGTCCTTGGTGTTGTTGTCGATCACCAAGACCTCGAAGTTGGGATAGTCGAGAGCGGCCAGGGCATCCAGCGTCTCCTTCAGCAGTTCCGGCGGTTCGTTGTAGGCCGGGACATGGATGGACACTAGGGGCAGTTCGTCTCCCCGGGCATTGCGCCGGGGGAAGGGCCGCCGCCACTTGCGCAGCCAAAGAGACTCGGCCCACTCATGGGCCTCCGCCATGATGAAAATGATGACTCCCAGCCCCCCCAGCAGGAGCAGCGGGCCCGTGATGGCCGTGCCTAGCGTCATGTATTGGCGCGTGTAGTCGTAAATGATCCAAACCGCCGCCGTGGACAGGCCATAGACGACCAGTGCCAGAAAGCCCTTGCCCTTATGGGATAGGGTCGCACTATCGCGGTAGAGGAAAACCAGCAGCAAGACGGCCATGACCACCGATATACCCGCCAGCTCGCGCCAGTGCGGGATGCGCACCACCGGTTGGGTGAAGGCGAACTTGGGATTGCGGTTAGCGTCGTAAACCCCCCAGTAGCCACCGGTCGCGCCCTCGATATTCATCTTCCAAGTCTGATCGAAGGCCTCCATCACATAATAAGTGACTCGCTCATGCTCCGCCCGCGCCAGGAAACGGCGCAGAAAACGGGTCTGGTTGGCCGGGGAGGCCTCGGCTCCGCCATTGGTACGGCCATTGCTCGGCCAGCCCACCTCGCCGATCACCACCGGCTTGCCCGGAAAGGCCTTTTTGATATCATCCAGCCGCTTGAAGGCAAAATCCACGGATTCCTCGATCTTCACCCCGTCCCAATAGGGGAGTAGGTGCACGGTGATGAAATCGACGTGATTCGCCAAGTCGGGGTGCCGCATCCAGATGTAGGGAGGTTCGGCGGTACTCACCGGCAGGGCGGTGACCCGGCGGATACGGTCCAGGTATTCCATCATCTGGGGCACAGAGACATCGTCCCGCAACAGGGCCTCGTTTCCGACCATGACCCGCACCAGATTGCGCTGGCCCCGCGCCAGAACCTCCTTGAGCCGCTCCAATTCGAGGTCGTTGGCCTCCAGGTCCGGCCCGATCCAGGCCCCCACCATCACGTTAAGACCATGTTTCCTCGCCAGGGCAGGAACCTCCGCCAGGGTGTCCTTGACCGTGTAGGTGCGCACCGCATGCACCATGTCCCGCAACAGAGCCAGGTCCTCATCGATCTCCTCGACGGTGGGATAGATATCCTGGCTGGGATCGCTGTCCGCGCGCATGGGGGCGAAGGCAAAACCCTGTAACCGACTGGGCCAGGGCGGCTCTTCCACCGGCTGGTTGAGCAGGGCCCAAGCCGCCACGGTCAGCAGGGCGATCAGGATAGGTAAAAGGATATTGCTGGAATGCCTCATCGGGCAGCCTCATTGGGCTTCTTGGGGCGCTTGGGTCAAGCGCCGGCATGGCTAATGATTTGATAACAGTTGGATTGCTGGACAGGACCCGTGCCAAAGCCCGCCGCGGTTTCGGGGCCGCAAACGGTGGGGCCACGGGACAGGGGACTGCGTGGCGCGCGTGTTGATTCAGCAGGGTAAACAGCCAGTGGCAACCTAGGAATACTATCCTCGACCAGCGGAAAAAAAGCCAGCCCTGTTTAAGCGGCCAGACGAGAGCCTGGCCAATGATAGCAAGACCTTCTCCGCGCGATTCGGGATGCGAGACGCCCGGGACCGGTATAAAATCCTCCCCCAAGCGCAGGTGGCGGAATTGGTAGACGCCCTGGATTTAGGTTCCAGTGGGGCAACCCGTGCGGGTTCGAGTCCCGCCCTGCGCACCACCCCCCTGCCCTGGCACCCCTGATCAACCGAACCCAATGGACGAACCCAACCTCTTCGATGAAGGTGATCCCAGCCGCTGGCGCCTGGCCATTCGGGTTTTGGCCATGCCCGCTGATACCAATGCCGCCGGTGACATCTTCGGTGGCTGGCTCATGTCCCAGGCCGACATCGCGGGGGCGACGGTCGCCGTCCAGGCGGCGGCAGGGCGGGTGGTGACGGTGGCGGTCAATGAATTCCGCTTCGTATCCCCGGTGGCCATGGGTGATCTGGTGGACCTTTATGCCCGGGTGGAGCGCATCGGCACCACATCGGTCCGGGTCGAGATTCGCGCCTGGGCCCGACGCGAGTTGGACCCCGAAAGTCGCCACCATGTGGCCTTCGCCAATATCACCTACGTCGCCGTCGGTGCCGATGGGCGCCCCAGACCCATCGCGGAATCCTCTAAGACCATATAAAACCAAGTGAAAACCGGAGGAAGGCATGTTTGAAGCCATCAAGCTCGGCCGCAGGGTCGATAAGGAGACCTTCAACGCCCAGCAGGAGGAGTTGCGCACTCAGTTGCTCCTGGTCCAGCGTGAGCTGCGCCAGACGGACATCCCGGTGATCATCCTAGTATCCGGGATGGAGGGGGCCGGCAAGGGCGAGGTGGCCAACCGGCTCCACGAGTGGCTTGACGCCCGCGGTCTTCAGTCCTTCGCTTACTGGGACGAGACGGACGAGGAGCGCCAGCGCCCGCGTTACTGGCGCTTCTGGCGTTCCATGCCCCCACGCGGCGAGATGGCCATCCTCTTTGGCGGCTGGTACCTGGCCCCCATGGAGCACCGGATCCACAACCTCTGCAACGATGCCGAACTGGATGGGGAGCTCAACCGCATCGTGGATTTCGAGCGCATGCTGATCCAGGACGGGGCTCTGATCGTCAAGTTCTGGTTCCACCTGTCGGAAAAGGAACAAGACGAGCGGCTCAAGGAGTTGAAGCGCGACGACCGCAGCCAGTGGAAGATGTTGCCCCAGAAGGGCCAGCAGCGGGAACACTATGCCCACTTCGAGTATGTGGCGGAGCGCATGATCCGCCATACCGATAGGGGCATCGCGCCCTGGTATCTGATCGAGGCCGGCGACCGCCGCTACCGTGACCTGGCCATGGGCAAGACCCTGCTCCATGCCATCAAGCAGCGCCTCAGCGAACCACCACCCATGGAGCCACCGGCCACCGCTGGCCGCTTGGATCTGCCCGACAGCCCCGACGCCCAGATTACAGTCCTGGATCACCTCGACCTGGACCAAAAGCTGGCCCGCGATATCTATCGCAACGAAGTAACCAAGCTGCAGAGCGAGTTGAACGGTCTCTGCTGGGATGCCTACAAGAAGGGCCGCTCTTTGGTCATCGTTTTCGAGGGCGCCGACGCTGGCGGCAAGGGCGGCGCCATTCGCCGCTTCACCAACGCCATCGATGCCCGTCTCTATCGCGCCATCCCCATCGCCGCCCCGACCGACGAGGAGAAGGCCCACCATTACCTTTGGCGGTTCTGGCGCCACATCCCCCGCGCCGGATACATCACCATCTTCGACCGCTCCTGGTACGGCCGGGTGTTGGTGGAGCGCGTCGAAGGCTTCGCCACCAATGCCGAATGGCGCCGGGCCTACGATGAGATCAACCAGTTCGAGGAACAACTGGTAGAGAGCGGCGTCGTCCTCTTCAAGTTCTGGCTCCACGTCAGCGACGAGGAACAATTGCGCCGCTTCAAGGAACGGGAGGCGGTGCCCTACAAGCGCTACAAGATCACCGCCGAGGACTGGCGCAACCGCGACAAGGCACCCCAGTACAGCAACGCCATCAACGACATGGTG
>JBFZDM010000343.1:0-10652 GCA_041307365.1 Chromatiaceae bacterium
TCGCCGATATCGCCCGCCTGCCGGCCAAGGTCGCGGATATCTACCGGCGCCTGACCAGTTGAGGGGAGGGATCGCCATGGCCGAGGACAGACCCAGCGGCAGTGACATTCCCTCCCGCATCGGGCGGGCCATGCTGTTCGCCGCCTGGGTCGTGGGCCTGGCGCTCCTGGTCCTTCTCTTCCAGCGCTTCATGGATCGGGGCGAGAACCCTAACCCGGACCTCGCGCTGAATCTGGACAGCCAGGGCCGGGCCCAGGTGGTGCTGGCGCGTAACCGGGCCGGGCACTATGTCGCCTCGGGGCGGATCAATGGGGAGCCGGTGGTCTTTATGATCGATACGGGGGCGACGGACGTGGCCTTGCCCCTGGACCTGGCCCGCCGGCTTGATCTACGCCTGGGGGCGGCGCGCATCGCCCGCACCGCCAATGGCGATGTCCAGGCCTGGCCGGCCCTCCTCGACGAGGTCGATCTTGGAGGGCTGGCGGCGCGCCGGGTGCGCGCCTCCGTCCTGCCCAACCTGGGTGGCGATCAAGTCCTGCTGGGCATGAGTTATCTCAAGCGCTTTGAACTCATTCAGCGAGAGGGCACCCTGACCATCCGCGCGCCGGGCTGAGCTTGGCCCTTTCCCCCGCCCGCCCCGGCATGACGTCACGACGGGGCCTGGGGACCAGGCTCAGGAAGGATCTTCCTCCTTCCGCCTGCATTGGGCGCAGGTCCCCAGAAGTTCCACCACTGGCTGTTCCGGCAGGAAACCCACCGCCTGGGCGGCGGCGGTCAGGTGCCGCATCAGGGGTTCGTCCTCCAACTCGTCCACCTCCCCGCAGGCGGCGCAGATGAGGAACTGGCTGGCGTGAGGGTGCTCCGGATGGGCACAGCCGATGAAGGCGTGGAGGCTGGCCAGCTTGTGGACAAGGCCCTGCCGCAGGAGAAAGTCCAAGGCGCGATAGACGGTGGGGGGTGCCGGGATCCTGGCGCCGTCCCCCATCCGGTCCAGGATTTCGTAGGCGCTCAGGGGGCGGGGGGATGCGCACACCAGTTCCAGCACGGCTCGCCGCTGGGGGGTGAGCCGGACGCCCCGCTCCCGGCATAGGTGTTCCGCCTGGCGCAGGGCCTGGGCGGCGGGTCTAGCGGACATGGCCCTTGCCCCCGCTGGCCCCCAGGCGGGCCTGGCGTCTGGCCAGGGTCCGCGACACCAGGGCCGAGACGATGTAAAGGCCGCCAGCCAGCAGGATGATGGTTGGACCCGCCGGCAGATCCGGGCCGTAGGAGAGGGCCAGGCCGGCCGCGTTCAGGGCGCCGCCGATGAGGGTGGCGATCAGCATCATGAGCCCAAGGGAGTGGACATAGTGTCCGGCGATGGCGGCGGGCAGGGTCAGGAGGGCCAGGACCAGGATGAGGCCGACAACCTGGATCAGCAGCACCACGGTCACGGCGACCATCACCAGCAGCAGCAGGTAGAAGAAGGTCACCGGGATGCCGCGCAGGCGGGCGAACTCCTCGTCGAAGGCCACGGCGAGGAACTGGCGGTGGTAGGCCAGCACCAGGAGCAACAGCAGGCCATCCAAGGCGGCCATGAACCAAAGGCTCTCCACCGGCACCAGCAGGATGTTGCCAAAGAGGTAGCTCATGAGATCGCTCTGATAGCCCGGCGTCTTGGCGATGAAGAGGATGCCCACCGCCATGCCAATGGCCCAGAGGGCCCCGATCAGGGTGTCCTCCTCGGCCCGCCAGCGCAGCCGCACCCAGCCGATGAGGAGCGCCGCCAGCACGGCCGCGATCAAGGCCCCGGCCAGGGGAGAAAAGCCGAAATAGAGGGCCGCCCCCATGCCGCTCAGCACCGAATGGGCGATGCCCCCGGCGATGAAGGCGATGCGCTTGACGACCACATAGGTCCCCATGAGACCACAGCCGATGCTGGCCAGCAGGCCGGCGGCGAGGGCGGATTGCAGGAAGTCCTGTTCGGCCAGGGCGGTAAGGAATTCGTTCATGGGCCGGTCCTGGGGGTTTCATGCCGGTGCGCCACCATGCGCACCGCTTCTCCGTAAAGCCGCTGGATGATCTGGCCGTCGATGGCATCGGTGTGGTGGCAGACCAGGGTGCGGTTGACGCAGGCGACGCGGGTGACATAGCTGGAGATAAAGCCGATGTCGTGGGAGACGACCAGGATGGTCAGGCGCGCGTTCAGCCGCCGCAGCAGGTCGAAGATGTCGCCCTCCAGACGCTGGTCGATGTTGGCCGTGGGTTCGTCGAGGATGAGGATGCGCGGCTCGCAGGCCAGGGCGCGGGCGAGCAGGACGCGCTGCAACTGACCGCCGGACAGGCTGGCGATGCGCCGGCTGGCCAGGTCCGTCGCCTCCACCTCGTCCAGGGCCAGGCGGGCGGCCTTGCGATCGCCTCGGCCATAGCCCCCAGGCCAGAGGTTCGGCCAGAGCCGGTCCTGGCCACCGAGACGCCCCAGTAACACGGCCTGCTCCACCGTGATGGGGAAGTCGCGGGGGAAGCTGGGGTACTGAGGCACATAGCCGATCTGGCGGCTGGCCTCTCGTGGAGACAGGTTCAGCACCCGGACCTGGCCGGTCTGGGGTTCGAGCAGGCCCAGGATGAGCTTGAGCAAGGTGCTCTTGCCACCGGCATTGGGGCCAACGATGCCCAGAAATTCCCCCGCCCCTACGTTCAGGCTCACGTCTTCCAGCACTGGCGCGGCGCCATAGGCAAAGCTCAGGCCCCGGATGGCGATGACCGTCTCGCCAGTGTCCGATAACGTCTTCACGGATGACTGGCCGCGGCGATCTGGCGCGCCACCTCGCGCAGATTCGTGACATAGTCCGACGCCAGGGGGTCGATGGCGATGACCTGGCCGCCGATGGCCCGCGCCACCTCCGCGGCGAAGCGGGGATCGGACTGGGGCTGGACGAAGACGGCCCGGATCTGGTCGCGCCTGGCCTCGTCGATGAGCCCCGCCAGGGAGCGGGCCCCCGGTTCCTTGCCTCCCTTCTCGATGGCTACCTGGGTCAGGCCATAGGCGTTGGCGAAGTAACCCCAGGCGGGATGAAAGACCAGGAATTTCCGGTTTGGCAACTCCTTTAGCTGGTTCCTGATCTCCTGGTCCAGGGCCACCAGTTCGGCGGCGAAGGCCGCCTGGTTACGGGCATAATCCCCGGCATTGGCCGGATCGAGTTCCGCCAGGGTATCGCGGATCCTGGCCGAGATCCGCGCCACCAGCAAGGGGCTGGTCCAGATGTGGGGGTCCCCGGCCATAGACTCGTCATGACCCTGATGGTGGCCGTCGTGGTCATGGCCATGATCATCCAGGGGCAGCAAGTCGATGCCCTCGCGGGCATCAAGCACCCGCATGTTGGGATTGGCGGCCCGCAGCCGCCCAATCCAGGCCTTTTCGAAGGGCATGCCGGTGCCGACAAAAAGGTCGGCCCGTGACAAGGCCGTCACCATTTGGGGGGTGGGCTCGAAGGTCTCGGGGCTTTGACCAGGGCGTGTCAGGGCCCTCACCCGCACATGATCTCCACCCACCCTCGCCACGAAGGTTTCCTGAGGCAGTACGCTGACAAAGACCTCGAGCGGTGCGGCCAGGCCCGCCAGGGGCCAGAGGAGGACGAGCCAGGTCAGAAGAGGGCGCATGGGGACCTTCCTGTGTTCAAGGGGGCAAAGCGTTATGATATAACATCTTCAGATGGTCTGCCCGGATGGCTCTTGGTCTGGATTGCCTGTACGGCGCCGCCCAAGGGTCCGCTCCCCTCCCGCCCTGGCCGCCGCCTCGCGGCCTGGCTGGCCTGACTGGCGCTTGGCGCCATGACGCCGGCTGGTTACCATGGCCAGCATGATTGACCTCTCTCCTCGCGCGGGCCTGGCGGTCTTGGGTGTTGGTTGCGCCGTCCTGGATATCGTCCGCGAGGTCGCGCACTATCCGGTCGAAGACGAAGAGGTCCGGGCCCTGGCCCAATATCGGCGTCTCGGCGGCAATGTCGCCAACACCCTGAGCCTGTTGCGCCAGCTTGGCCATGCCTGTGCCTGGTGCGGCACCCTGGGCAGTGACGCCGCGGGTGGCGAGATCCTGGCCGCCCTGGAGAGTCAGGGTATTGACACCTCCCCTGCCCGGCTTCTGGCGGGGTTCCCGTCACCCCTCTCCTGCGTCACCCTGAGCCGTGCCACTGGCAGCCGGACCATCGTCCATTACCGCGACCTGCCGGAACTCGAGGCGGGGGATTTCGCCCGCGAGTCCCTGGCGGGCTATCACTGGTTGCATTTCGAGGGCCGCCATCCCGACCAGACCGCCCTCATGCTGCGCGACGCGGCGGCGCGCCGCCCGGATCTGCCCATCTCACTGGAGATCGAAAAACCTCGCCCGGACCTCGATCGCCTGTTTGAGGGGCCGCGGGTTCTGATCTTCTCCCGTGCCTATGTCCTGGCGTGCGGCTCAAGCGATCCGGGGGTCTTTCTCGCCGCCCAGTGGGCCGGGACCTCGGCGGAACTCCTGATTCTGCCCTGGGGCGAGGTGGGAGCTTATGGCCAGGCCCGTCACGGCCCCCTTTGCTTCGCCCCCGCCCATGCCCCGCCCTTGCTGGTGGACACCCTGGGGGCCGGCGATGCCTTCAACGCCGCCATCATCGATGGCCTGCTGGCGGGGCTGTCCCTGGAGCCTCTCCTCGCCCGCGCCACCGGCCTGGCCGGCCGCAAGTGCGGCCAGCGCGGTTACGGGGGCTTAGTGGCGAGCGCCCGGGCGGCGGGTTGGCGATGATCGCCATGCCTACCCTGCATCTGGACGATCTGGCAAACCCCGGTGGCGTCGGCCTCCAGCCCCCCAGCGCCCATCCCCAAGGGCAATCAGGGCGCTGGATTCGGCTGCCGGGCATGGATTGCCTCGATGCCGGCGATCACCTCGGCGGAGAGCTGGAGATCGGCGCTGGCGATATTGACGTCCAGTTGCGCCAGGGTGGTGGCGCCGATGATGTTGGCGGTGACGAAGGGGCGGCTTGTGACCCAGGCCAGGGCCATCTGGGCCGGGTCCAGGCCGTGCAGGCGGGCCAGGGCGACGTATTGGGCGGTGGCCCACTCGGCCTGGGGGTTGGAATAGCGGCTGAAGCGGTCGAAGAGGGTCAGGCGAGCCCCGGCGGGTCGGGCACCTTCCAGATACTTGCCGGAGAGGACGCCAAAGGCCAGGGGCGAATAGGCCAGCAGGCCGCAGTTTTCCCGTATCGCCACCTCGGCCAGGCCGATCTCGAACGTGCGATTGAGCAGGTTGTAGGGGTTCTGGATGCTGACCATACGGGGCAAGTCGTGGCGTTCGGCCAGGGCCAGGTAGCGCATCAGACCCCAAGGGGTCTCGTTGGAGACACCGATATGGCGGACCTTGCCGGCCCGGACCAGATCGCCCAGAACATCCAGGGTCTCCAGCAGGGGGACGCTGTCATCGCTGGCGGCGTGCTGGTAGCCGAGTTGGCCGAAAAAGTTGGTCTGGCGATCCGGCCAGTGGAGTTGGAACAGGTCGATATAATCGGTGCGCAGCCGGCGCAGGCTGGCGTCCAGGGCGGTCTCGATGTTGGCCCGGTCGAGGCGATTTTGGCCATGGCGGAGATAAGGGAGCCATTCTGCGGGACCGGCGACCTTGGTGGCCAGCAGGATGCGGTCACGACCGCCTCTGGCGGCCAGCCAGGAGCCGATGTAGCGCTCGGTCAGGCCCTGGGTCTCGGCGCGGGGCGGGACCGGGTACATCTCGGCGGTGTCGATAAAGTCGATGCCGGCCGCCAGGGCCCGGTCGAGCTGGGCGTGGGCCTCGACCTCGCTGTTTTGCTCACCAAAGGTCATGGTGCCGAGGCAGAGGGCACTGACCTCGCTGCCGGTGTTGCCCACGAGATTGCGTTGCATGGATGACTCCCTTGCCATGAAAACTTGCCAGAGCCTGGGGTGGATCAGGATTTCTGCGACTTTGAAAATCGCCCGGCGTGCGTTTTGAATTCCCAAGCCAGATCAGCCAGACCCGGGGTGATGTTGGGTTGGCAACCCATGTTTTGCAAGGTGCCCTGCTGTTGGTAGATTATGGCAAAGCCAGGTCTCCGGCGCCGCGACTGGCAGGCTCCGGGGCCCGCTCCGGGCCGGCGGCGCTGGCCTGGGCGGACCCCTCCCCCGATGGTGTCAGCCCCTTTCATGCGGAACCCGGTGATGGTAGTCGATAGCGCCCTTCTGCCGCCCCTTCTCCACTGGCCGACCCTGCTGCTCTATGCCCTGGCCTTGGTTTATGCGTTGCGCCTGGCGCCCTGGCGTCGCTTCCAGGCGGCCGGATTGATCCATGTCTTCCTTGGCACCGTCCTGGTGCTGGTGCTGCTCTGGCATGCCCGCGTCCTTGTGCAACCTGGCCTGATCTTCCATCTTCTCGGGCTGACCGCCGTCACCCTCATGTTCGGCTGGTCCCTGGCGGTCATCGGCGCCAGCCTGGCCCTGGTGGGGGTGACCCTCAACGCCGGCGGCGGCTGGGATTCCTTCGCCGTCAATGCCCTGATCGGCGGCGTCATCCCCATCACCCTGACTCAGATCCTCCTGGTCCTCATCCGGACCTATCTGCCCAGGCACTTCTTCGTCTTCGTCCTGGTCAACGGCTTCCTCACCGGCGGTTTCGTCGGCATCGCCACTGGCTATCTGGTCACTGGCCTGCTGGTGGCCGGTGGCACCTACAGCTACGCTCAACTGGAACAGACCTTCCTGCCCTTCTTCCCCCTCATGTTCCTGCCGGAGGCCATCGTCAACGGCTGGGTGTTGGTGGTGCTCGTGGCCTTTCGGCCCCAATGGGTTTACTCTTTCAGCGATGATGAATATCTCCATGGCAAATAGACCAAGGGCGGGGTAAGGCGGCATGGCGTGGTGGGGCAAGGTCGTCGGCGGGGCCTTGGGCTTCGTCCTGGGGGGACCCCTGGGGGCCCTCCTCGGGGGCGTCCTCGGGCACAAGCTCGACAAGGGCATGGCGTCTCTCCAGGGTACGGAGGAACTGGATCCAGGCGACCGGGAACGGGTCCAGACCGCCTTTTTCACCGCCACCTTCTCCGTGCTCGGCCACATGGCCAAGGCCGATGGCCGGGTCTCGCCGCGAGAGATCGCCCTGGCCGAGGCGGTCATGCAGCGGATGGATCTCTCGGGGGATCTGCGCGTCGCCGCCATCGCCCTCTTCAACCAGGGCAAGGCCGAGGACTTCGATCTGGATGGGGTGCTGACCCAATTTCGGCGGGAGTGTCACCGCCGCGCCACCCTGTTGCAGATGTTTCTGGAGATCCAGATTCAGGCGGCCTATGCCGACGGTCTTCCCACCCCTGCCGAGCGGCGCATCCTTGGCCGCATCCGCGAGCAACTGGGTATCCCCGAGTTTCTTTTCCGCCGGATGGAGCAACTGGCGGGGATGCATTGGGAGTACGCCGGCGCGGGTCCAGGCGCGGGCGCCGGCCGGCGGCCCGTCGAACCACGGGGCCCCACCCTGGAGCAGGCCTACGAGTTGCTCGGCGTGCCCCCCCAGGCGGACGACGCCGAGGTCAAACGCGCCTACCGCCGCCTCATGAGCCAACACCACCCCGACAAGCTCGTCTCCAAGGGTCTGCCGGAAGAGATGATGAAACTTGCCGCCCAGAAGACCCACGAGATTCGCCAGGCCTACGAGATAATCATGGAGGCGCGCAAGGGGTGAGAAAGGGGTTGCATAGCCATAACCAACTAACCAGGCCCGGGACCCAATCGCCACCGAGTGTGCCGGGCCTTGCGGGGCCCCTCATGCCCCCGGCATGACGTCGAGGATCCCCTTCGCCTTGCCTCGCGCGGGTGTTGGCTGGATGAAAATCCCCCCCGGTTGGGTTAGAGTGATCCCTTCCAAAACAATACGCCCGGTGGCCGTGCCAGGCCGTTCCGGCACACGAGGGGAGACATTTCCATGGCCACAGACCTTATCGCGCCCTCCATCCTGTCCGCCGACTTCGCCAAGCTGGGCGAGGAAGTAGACAATATCCTGGCCGCTGGCACGGACATCGTTCATTTCGATGTCATGGACAACCACTATGTCCCCAACCTGACCATAGGGCCCCTGGTGTGCGAGGCCCTGCGCAAGCATGGCGTCACCGCGCCCATCGACGTCCATCTCATGGTCAAGCCGGTGGATCGCATCGTCCCGGACTTCGCCAAGGCCGGCGCCACCTACATCACCTTTCACCCGGAGGCCAGCGAGCACATCGACCGCACCCTCCAGCTCATCCGCAACGAGGGCTGCAAGGCTGGCCTGGTGTTCAACCCGGCCACCCCCCTCGGCTATCTGGACTATGTGATGGACAAGGTGGATATGATCCTGCTCATGTCCGTCAACCCCGGCTTCGGGGGCCAGAGCTTCATCCCCGCCACCTTGGGCAAGCTGCGCCAGGCACGCCAGATGATCGACGCCTCTGGCTTTGATATCCGCCTGGAGATCGATGGCGGCGTCAAGGCCGACAACATCGCCGAGATCAAGGCCGCCGGCGCGGATACCTTCGTCTCGGGCTCCGGCCTCTTTGGTTTCGGCAAGTCCGATGACCCTAACCGTTACGACAGCATAGTCCGCGAGATGAGGGCGGCACTGGCCAGCGTCGGCCGCTGAGGTCCCTGGGGCCAGGTCTCAAGGCGGGCCCGGCCCTCTGCTGCCGTGCCAATCCTGTTGTGCCACTCACGCCCAGAACCAGATTTCCTTCCCTGGTATAACCTACAGATTTAGCAGTTTTGCTTAATACCCAAATCCTGCGACTTGATGCTGATTGGTTTATGCCCAACCCGTTATTAGGGACTTGACCATGCGACCCAAGATGATCCTCATCGATCTGGACGGCACCCTGGTGGACAGCGTGCCTGACCTGGCCTTTTGCGTCGATGCCATGATGGGGCGTCTGGGCCGCGCCCCCTATGGCGATGCGGCGGTACGCAACTGGGTGGGCAACGGTGTCGAGCGCCTGGTGCGCCGTTCGCTCACTGGTCAACTGAACGGTGAACCAGGCGATGCCGATTTCGAGCAGGCCTACCCCATCTTTCTCGAACTCTACCGGGACAACACCTCCCAGCGTTCGCGCCTCTACCCCGGCATCCGCGAGGGACTCGACTGGCTCAAGGGCGCCGGTTACCGGCTGGGCTGCGTCACCAACAAGGCTGCCCAGTTCACCGAGCCCCTGCTGCGGGACCTGGGGGTCCGCGATTTTTTCGAGATCGTCATCAGCGGCGACACCTTGCCGCGCAACAAGCCAGACCCCATGCCCCTGCTCCACGCCGCCGCCCATTTTGGCGCCGACCCGGCGGATGCCCTGATGATCGGCGACTCGGTGAGCGATGTGAAGGCCGCGCGCGCCGCCGGCTTTCGCATCTTTTGCATGAGCTACGGCTACAACCACGGCCAGGATATCCGTGACTTCCATCCGGACGCGGTTCTGGACTCCCTGGTCGAGGTCCAGGGCTTGCTGGAGGGGGCCATCTAAGTTGGCGACCTGGGCCCCGCCGACCGGGAGCGGCATTCTCCAAGTCGCGCGCGGCCGCGCGGGCCGGCGATGGCGATGGCGACGCTGAAGCGAGCGCCGTCCACCCTTGTCGCCACCCATCCCGGAGAGAGCCATGACCCCCGAAAGCTATGCCGCCCTGGCCGCCCAGGGTTATAACCGCATCCCCCTCGTTTGCCAGGTCCTCGCCGACCTGGATACCCCCCTCAGCGCCTACCTCAAACTCGCCGGCGAACCCTACTCCTGCCTCTTCGAGTCCGTGCATGGCGGCGAGAAGTGGGGGCGTTACTCCATCCTGGTCCTGCCCAGCCGCACCCGGCTGGAGGCGAGCGGGCACACCCTGCGCGTCTGGACGGACGGGCAATTGGTCGAGGAGGCGGAGACCGCCGACCCCCTGGCCTGGATCAACGCCTTCCAGCGTCGCTTCAAGGTCGCCCCCACGCCGGAGGGCATGCCGCGCTTCGCCGGCGGCCTGGCTGGCTATTTCGGCTACGACACCATCCGCTACATCGAGCCCCGACTGGCCCAGTGTCCCAATCCGGACCCCTTGGGCACACCGGACATTTTGCTCATGGTCGCCGACGAGATCGTCGTCTTCGACAATCTGAGCGGGCGCATGTACCTCATTGTCCACCTGGATCCCAGCGCTGGCGATACCCTGGCCGCCGGCGAGGCCCGCATTGGCGACCTCATCGAACGTATGCGCCGGGGCGCCCCGCGCCCGATTCACGGCCCGGCGCGGGCGGTGAGCGAGACCGACTTTGTCTCCGGTTTCACCGAGGAGGGATTCAAGGCCGCGGTGGATCGCATCAAGGACTACATTCTGGAGGGGGACTGCATGCAGGTCGTCCTCTCCCAGCGCCTCTCCATCCCCTTCCAGGCCCGTCCCCTTGATCTCTACCGCGCCCTGCGCGGCCTCAATCCCTCCCCCTATATGTATTTCCTCGACCTGGGCGGCTTCCAGATCGTCGGCTCCTCCCCCGAGATCCTCACCCGCCTGGAGGATGGGGTCGTCACCGTCCGCCCCATCGCCGGCACCCGTCGCCGCGGCCATACCGAGGCGGAGGACCGGGCCCTGGAGGTGGAACTCTTGGCTGATCCCAAGGAGCTGGCGGAGCACCTGATGCTCATCGACCTGGGCCGTAACGACGTGGGCCG
>JBFZDM010000345.1:0-5515 GCA_041307365.1 Chromatiaceae bacterium
TGCCAGGTAAAGCACCAGTACGGCGGCATCCACCGCCAGCCAGGGGCCCAGGTCGCCGTTCCACCGGGCCTCGATACCGGCAAAGACCAGCCCCAGCAGTAGCAGGCCCACGCCGAAGACCATGGGCACCGCCAGGATAATGATGGGCTCTTCCAGGGGCTTGAGCCAGAGGGCGGGGACCAGGTCATCGAAGCCGAAAAGGTCGCCAACAAGCAGGCCGAAGGCCATGGCCGAGAGCCCGCAGGGGAGCAGGAAGCGGATGTCCGGCCAGCGTTTGGAGAAGACCAGGGCGAAGAGGACCAGCAGCAGACCGTGGCCCAGGTCCGGGAACATATAGCCAAAGAGCAGGGGTACCACCATGGCGAGGAGTCCACTCGGGTCCACCTCCTTGCGGTCCGGGGTGCCCCAGAGCAGTAGGAGCGGCCGGAAGGGCTGGGCCCACCAGCTTTGCAGGGTAGCTACCGGCGGCGCCGCCATGTCGGGGGGGTCGGGGAAGCGGACGACGACTTGGATGCCGGACTGCCAGAGGGTCCGTTGCAGGCAATCGGGGTCCTCCGTGGTGGTCCAGCCGGTGACATGGCAGAGTTCCTGCCCGGAGAGATGGCCCGCGGCCTTATCCAGGTACCAGGCCAGGGTATCGATCTGGGCGCGGGCGGCGGCGATCGCCGTATCGGCGCGCAGCTCCCGCAAGCTCTTCTCCATCGCGGCGATCTCGTGCTCCAACGTCCTCAGGTGGGTCCCGACCTGGCGGATCTGCTGGTCGGGGGTGCCGTTCAGCCAGGGTGGGATGCCCACCTGATCGCAACCCCGGTTCAACACCAGAAGCTGGATGGTGGCACGCTGATCCGGCAGACCCAACATGAAGGGGAAGTCGTGCCTGGGCCCCCGGATGGTCAGGATGGGCAGGGCCTCGCCCTCTTCCAGGCGGCAGGTCTTGGGGCAGGCGAACAGGCACTTGCAGAGAAAGCGGCTCTGGCTGAAGAGGCCATCGAGATCCTGACCGTCCCGGCGCATGGCGCGTAGGGCTTCGTCAACAAGCTGTAAATCTTCCCGTTCTCCCTGCCGATCGGCCAGATGCTCCTTGATAAAGTCGAGACGGGCGCCCCAGAGACGTAGTTGGTGCAAGGCCTGATTGGCGACCCGGACCGGGTTCCCCACCAGGGCCGTGGGCCTGTCCTGGCCGGAGGGCAGGTCATCCGCGTGGCTGGCGATGAGGTCGCGTCCACGCTGGACGAAATAGCGCAGCTTGTCGGTATTCAGGGGGTCCGTTAGACGCGGGTCGGTCTCCAACTCCACCACCCCGGTATGGGCCAGTACCTCGGTGGCCTGGACTGTCTGCTCGTGGGGCACATAGGTCTCGAACCAGCGGGCTTGGACCGGGCGAAGGCGGAACATGAAATTTGACCCCAGGCTGTCCAGACAGCGCCCGCGAGGGGCGGGCGCTGACCTGGGTTCTAGCGCAGATTTTTCTTGTAGGGGGGGATAGAGGCGTTGCGGGCCCTGGAGAAGTTGGCGAATTCCATGGTCACGCTGGCCAGTTCCACGCTGTCGAAATTGGCGTCGGTGACGTTGGCGCGGCGCAGGATGGCCCCGCCCATGACGGCGCCGGTAAAATCTACCCCCGTCAGGTTGGCGTTGCGCAGGTTGGCGTCCTGGGCCGCGATATTGCGCAGGTTGGCGCCAGTCAAGTCCGCGCCCTCCAGATTGGCCAGATTGATGACGCTGAAGCCATCGGCATGGCGGCTGGTGAGGTCGACGCCGCGCAGATTGGCCTTGACCAGATTGGCGTCATTGAGGTGACTGTCGCGGAGATCCGAGCCCTCCAGCTTGGCCTCGCGCAGATTCGCCTGGATGAAGAGGGTCTTACGGGCCTTGACCTGGCCCAGATCGGCGCCATGGAGATCAGTGCCACGCAGATCGGCGCCATCCAGATTCGCCTCGCGGAGACGGGCCCCCCGCGCCTCGGCCCGGCGCATGTCCACTCCTTCCAGCCTGGCCTGGGAAAGGTCCGCCCCGTTCAACATGGCCGCCCGCGAAGGGATGTCCGAGCCCAGCCGGGCGTACCTAAGGTCGGCGCCCCGCAGGTTGGCCCGTTCGAGATGGGCGGCCACCAGGTTGGCGCCTTGGAGCCGGACGCCACTCAGGTCCGCCCCGCTCAGATCGCTGAATTCCAGGTTGGCGCCGCTCAAGTCCAGGCCGCGCAGGTCTGCCCCGGCCAGGGCCATGTCCCGCAGATCCGCCCCAGCCAGGGTTTCGCCCGCCAGCTCCGCCAGCACCTCGCCGGTTTCCTTGTGTTTGATCTCGATCATAACTTGGCTCTCCTCGTTTTAATGCTTACTAGTGTAGTACAGGATGCCGATTAGGCCGCCGGCTGCCAATGAAAACACAACGATGGCAACTGGCCATGGATCATGGCCTTGATGATCGTCATCCAGGGGCGATAGCTAGAAGGATCAGGATAGGCGGATGCCCACCCCGCAACCATCGGAAGGGTCTCAGACCCGGCCGGCCTTGCACGCATTTAGGTTGACCCCATGTTGCCTTGTCAAGGACTCGGGACTCGGGACTCGGGACTCGGCTTCCGCTAGTCTGATCAGCGTCACCGGTTCAAGCCTCTGGACACGGGGGCGCCTGACACTCAATCACTTGAGATCGCTGAAGTTTCGTAGTTTCCATCAGGCCACGAGTCGCAGCACGGCGGCGATCAGTGGATTTGTGGGTGGTTTGCCCGCGGGAGGGCAATCGAGACCAAAACCCTCCCCGTCGAGCGCCATGGCGAGCGCCCGGCGCACATCGGCGAAGGCGAATTCGGTGGTGCGCTGTGCGGCGTAGCGGCGCTTGGGTGCCTGTGGGAGATGGGCGGCATAGAGCCAAGTGATGGTCGTGGCGGCCATGCAGAAGTGCAGGTGATTGCTGACCGCATTAGGGCAGCGGGTTTGCGACGCGGCACTGCCGATCTCCTGCTTGATCTCGCGGAACCCGGCTTCGATACCCCATCACAAAAACCTCCATAGATGCATTTTTGACAACCCCCCAAACGTCGCCAATACTGGACTGTAGGGCGTTGTTGGAACTTGCGAAATGGCTGGATAAGCGGCATGACGCGCAAGGCTCCGATCGATTGGAGCACACTGCCGCCGCGGCAGCGAGAGCGCCTGATTGTCCTGCTGAGCCGGTTGGTCGAACACCGGCTGAACGCAGCCGGGACGGCAGAGGAGAACGCCGATGAGCACCGTCCTCTCGCCGGTGTGCCGTGCGCCGGCCAACCCGACGTACGGGAAGATCCAGTCGTCGCATCTGCAGCGCCAAGCCGTGGTCTACGTGCGCCAATCCACGCTCCAACAAGTGGAGCGCCACCAGGAGTCGACCCGGCTGCAGTACGCCTTGGTGGATCGGGCGGTCGAGCTGGGCTGGTCCCCCTCGCAAATCCTCCTGATCGATGAAGATCTGGGACGGTCCGGGTCGAGCGCCGAGGGTCGGCCCGGCTTTCAGCGGCTGATGGCCGAAGTCGGTCTGGATCATGTCGGCATCGTCCTCGGCATCGAGATCTCGCGCTTGGCGCGCAGCTCGCGGGACTGGTATCAATTGCTGGAGGTCTGCGGACTGTTTGCGACCCTGATCGGGGATGCCGACGGGGTCTATGATCCGCAGACCTACAACGACCGGTTGCTATTGGGACTGAAGGGGACGATGTCGGAAGCGGAGCTGCATATCCTCAAGCAGCGCATGCTCGAGGGCAAGCGCGCGAAGGCACGCCGCGGAGAGCTGCACACGCTCCTGCCGCGCGGCTATGTCCGCGCGCTTTCCGGAGAGGTGATCAAGGATCCGGACGAGCAGGTTCGGGGCGTGATCGAGACGGTGTTTCGACAGTTCCAACGGTGCGGGACAATCAATGGAGTCCTGCGTTATCTGGTGGACCATCACATCCAATTGCCCGATCGCGTGCGCAGCGGTCCGCGCACCGGCGCGCTCGACTGGCGTCGCCCCAACCGCGTGACGCTAAGCAATCTGCTGCACAACCCGATCTACGCCGGTGCCTACGTCTACGGGCGTCGCCCTACCGATCCGCGCCGCCGCCAGCCCGGACGCCCGTCGACCGGGCGCACGGTCGCGCCACCGCCGCAGTGGGAGGTGCTGCTCAAAGACCACGTGCCGGCCTATATCGACTGGGAGCAATACGAGCAAAATCTGCGGCAGCTCGCGGCCAATACCGCCCAAGCGGGCGGCGTGGTCCGTGCCGGTCCCTCCTTGTTGTCGGGTCGCCTGATCTGCGGTCGCTGCGGGCTCGCCATGGCCACGCAGTACACCAACAGCGGATCGGGTTTGCGCTACACCTGCAGCCGCGAGGCGGTCGACTATGGGGCGCCGCTGTGTCAATCGCTCGCCGGTGCGCCCCTGGATGCCCTGATCGGCCGGTTGGTCTTGGAGGCCCTGCAGCCGGCCGCGTTGGAGATCAGCCTGCAGGTCGCCGACGACCTCCAAGCCGAGCGCGAGCGCCGGCACGCCCACTGGCAACAGCGCCTGGAGCGTGCCCGTTACGCCGCCGAGCGTGCCGAGCGGCAGTATCGGGCGGTCGAGCCGGAGAATCGGCTGGTGGCGCGGACCCTCGAGCAGGATTGGGAGGCGGCCTTGGCCGCGGAGGATCAGCTCAAGGCCGAGTATGCGCGTTGCCTCAAGACCGAGCCGAGCGCGTTGTCGGCCGAGGAGCGCGCGCGGATCCGCCAACTCGCCAGCGACCTTCCCGCCCTCTGGAACGCCGAGACTACGAGCAACGACGAGCGCCAAGCCATCCTGCGACTGCTCGTCGAGCGGGTCATCGTCACGGTCGTCGACGACAGCGAGCAGGTCACCGTGGAGGTGCACTGGATCGGCGGTCACCACATCCGGGCACGCCTGACCCGCCCGGTCGCGCGCCTGGAGCAGCTCAGCAACTACCCCGAGCTGGCGGCGCGTGTTCTATGCTTACATCAAGAGGGACAGACCTGTGCACAGATCGCGCGGCAACTCAATGCCGAGCGGTGGCATCCGGCCAAACGGCGGCAGACCTTCAACGCCGCGATGGTCGCCAATCTGCTCGCCCGCCAAGGCGTCTCGGCGGGTTCACCGACGCGCCGACAAGCGCCTTGGGTCGATCGGCAGGCCGATGAATGGAGCGTACGCGAGTTGGCGCTGGAATTGGATATGCCGGCAATCACCCTGTTCAGCTGGCTGCGCAAAGGCGTGCTGCAGGCCCGCCGGGTCGAGCGGGGCGGTCACCGCCAATGGTTGATTCGGGCCGACGGCGCCGAGGTCGAGCGCCTGCGTGCCCTGCGTAGCGTCCCCCGCCGCTGGGCGCGTCATGTCCGCGTCGGGAGCGACGATCCTTCCGCCGACTTTGCCTGAGTGATTTATGGAGGCATCATGTCTGGTAAATCTCGATTTTCCAGCGGGCGGCATAATATTCCACGATCTGTTCGACGCTGAGGTCGAGGGCGGTGGTCATCAGCGCCACCCATTGGGTCTGGCGATAGACCCA